>CAZBXN010000001.1:0-45014 GCA_964496015.1 uncultured Lachnospiraceae bacterium
GCGGCGTTATGCCCTCCGCCTCGGCAATTTCCTGTATTTTCTGACCGTGCTCGTCTGTTCCCGTAAGGAAAAACACGTCCTTGCCGATAAAACGGTTAAAGCGCGCTATCGCGTCCGTCAGCACTATTTCGTAGGTGTTGCCGATATGCGGCTTTTTTGACGTGTACGCAATCGCGGTTGTAATATAAAATTTATCGCTCATTGTCATCACTCTCCATTAGGTTTATAAAAAATTTTTTGAATGCTATGCACTGTTTTTTTATCATCGCGCCGATTGATTTTATAATGCGTATGGGCGCGTCGAAAATTCCCGCCTTATAAAAGCTTATGATTATCATAAGTATAATCGGTCCCAAGATAAGACCGCCGATACTCAAGGTCTTATAGCCGACGTACATTGACATAAGCGTCGGTATCGGGTGAAGTCCCATGCCTGTACTCACGAGCTTCGGCTCGGCAAAACGTCGCATAATCGTAACGGCTATATATATGATAATTAAGCCGATACCGAGCTTTATATTGCCGTTTAAAAACGCTATAACCGTCCACGGCCACAATATCAGACCGCTTCCGAAAAACGGCAGCGCGTCAACAATCGCAACGCAAAGCGCGATTAAAAGCGCGTAATCGGTTCTCAAAACCGTAAGCCCCAGAAACATTATCACAAATGAAATTATCATCAAAAATCCCTGCGCTTTTATATAGCCGCCGAGATATTTTTTAAGCTCTTGTTTAACGGCGTAAATCCTTTCGTAAAACCGTTCGCTGAACAGCTTGTGCAGCGATTTCTGAACCGCGTCATGCACCGCTTTGTTTTCCGACACCATGAAATATGCCGAAAGCAAAAATACGATTATTCCGACAAACACGCTCGGCAGTGCCTTTGCGAAATTGCCCGCATAATTTACCATAGGCGAGGATTTTGTGTCAATGAAATTCGCCGCCTTATCCGATATGCTGTCGCCTAAAGCCGTGAGCGACTGCTGAATGTTCACGGGCATATTTACATAAATATTCGAGAACTTTTCGCCCAAGGCGTGAATACTGTTTCTCGCGTTTTCGTAAATTATCGGGAACTGCGTGTACAACATTCGCGACTCGTCAACGATTTTCCATATCGCGAAAGTTATAACGCCGCCCAAAAGTCCTACTATAAGAATAATTACAAGAACTGCGGACAGTCCGCGGGGGATTTTAAGCCGTTTCTGCAAAAAATCCGCAAGCGGGTTTACAAGCATTGAGAATAAATATCCAAGCAGAAACGGTAAAAACAGGCTTACCAGAAATCCCGCAAGATTTACGATTTTCGGCAGGAAAAAGTATATTCCCACGCACGCCAAGGCGAGAACGCCCGCGAATATTATAACCCGTATCCAGTTTTTTTTGATTTTCATAAAATCATCTCTCTTTAATTATCTGTCTAAGAACCTGTTCATCAGCGTATATCCCTTTTCAATATAAATGCCCGTCTTTTTGCCGTTTTCCTCGGTATAAGAAAGATTTGTCGGAACGTCCTTTGTGCTGTCGTAGATAACGTACGGTACAGGGTCGCTGACATGAGTTTTCAGTTTAATCGGCGTCGGGTGGTCGGGCATGATAAGCATTTTATAATCAATTCCACGCTTTTCAAGCTCGTCTTTTAAGAATTTTACGACCTTTTTGTCAATCGTTTCAACCGCGTATTTTTTCTTTTCAGGAAGTCCCTGATGCCCCATTTCGTCGGGCGCCTCCATGTGGACGTAAACAAAATCGCTGCCGCCAAGCAACGCGTCAAGCGCAGCCTGCGCCTTGCCGTCCCAGTTTGTTTCGCAGTTGCCTGTCGCGCCCTCGACGTCAATCGAGTTCATTCCCGCACATTTTGCGATACCCTTAATCAAATCAACCGCCGAAATTACGCTGCCCTTTAAGCCGAATTTCTGTTCAAAATTATCAAGCTGCGGTTTTGTTCCCTCGCCCCATGGCCAAATTGAAGTCGCGGGATTTTTGCCCGCCGCGGCGCGCGCCTTGTTTACGGGGTGATTTTTCAGGATTTTCTCGCTCTTTTTCATCATTTCAAGAAATTTCTCCGCGCCGTCGCCCTTTGGCAGATGGTCTTTGATTTTCTTGTCGGAAATATCATGCGGCGGCGTAAGGTCAACTTTTGTGCTGCCGTCCTCCCATACGCAAAGGTGACGGTAGCTGATACCTGCATAAAATTTAATTTTGTCGGTGTCAAGCTCGTCGGCTACGGCTTTTATCAGTTCTGCCGCTTCTTCGGTCGTAATTTCGCCCGCGCTGTAGTCAAGCATTGTTTTGTCCTCGTAATTTTCTTCGTCCGAAAGTGTTACGAGGTTCGTTCTGAACGTAACGTCGTTGTCCTTTAACGGCACGCCGATTGACGCCGCTTCAAGCGGCGAGCGTCCGCTGTAGCACTTCTTTGTGTCATAGCCCATAACCGACAAGTTCGCAACGTCCGAACCAGGTTTCATGCCGTCCTGAACGGTCTTTACCATGCCAAGCTCGCCGTGAGCACACATATAGTCGATTGTCGGCTTTTCGGCAACCTCCAAAATGGTCTTTCCGTTAAAATAATCTACGGGATAGTCCGCCATTCCGTCGCCTAAAATTACAATATATTTCATTTTACTTTCCTCCTAAGTTAAAATTTATAATCTATTCCACTTTGTTTCATAATAGCGTTTGCGGTATGACGCGATTTTATTTTTCCGTCAACCGTAATATGACAATCGGTAACAGGACTGTACCAAATATCATGGTCACCTTTTCCACGTCTTACAAAATAGCAGCTATGCTGTTTTAAAATTTCTCTTACCTTCTTTTCATATTCTGCCATTACAAAGCAATCCTTTCGTGACGCGTTGATTTGAAATTCAGATTAAGCATTGGTGTTTGTTTCTTATTTAAGTCAAGCAGCTCCGGCACCGCGAAACGCAAGCGTTCAATCATTGCGTCATACGAACCGGATTCAAGTACAAGTCCCGGAATATCATCACTTGTTGCAACCCAAACCTGAGCGTCATTATCCCAAGTTAAAAATATAGTATAATCCATAATTTCCTCCTGTTTTTACTTTATTTTCGGCAGTATTGCCACTGCATTTCTACCTACGTGAGTGCCGATAAGCGGTCCGAACTCGGTATACATTGTTATGCAGTCCTCGCCAAATTCCGATTTTAACAGCGCGCACGCTTTTTGACCGCGCTCTTCGTCAGAGTGAATAACGATAAATTCGGGATTTTCCGCGTCAAAATCGGGGTCCTCCTTGATTTTCTCAATCAGCTTTTCAAGCAGCTTTTTCTTGCCGCGCAATTTATCCATATTCTCGACAAGACCGTGTTCAATCGTCAAAATCGGCTTAATGTCAAGCATTGTTCCGACAAACGCTGCAGTTTTTGAAAGCCTGCCGCCCTTTTCAAGGTATTTGAGCGTATCAACAAGCAGATAACACCGCCATGACACTATATATTTTTTACAGTCTTCTATTATTTCATCAGCCGATTTGCCGCTTTCAGCCATTTGCGCGGCGTGAACGGCAGTTTGAGCAATATATCCCGAAAACTTCTGCGTATCGACAATGCGGAAATCGGCTGTCGGATTTTCCTCAAGAATTTCTTCGCGCACCAGATTTGCCGTCTGATACTGTCCGCTTGCCGTGCCAGACAGTGCAAAATAAATTACCGTTTTATGCTTTTTGCACTGCTCCGAGAAAAAGTCGAGCATATCGCCGTAAGGCGTCTGCGAGGTGGTAGGGAAGCCGTCAAAGGTTTCAAGCCTGTCGAAAAACTCCGCGTTCGTTATAGTAACGCCCTGAATAAACTGTTCCTCGCCGAAAAGGCTTAAAAACGGCAAAATGTCAATATCGTATTTCTCCGCGTCGGCGGGCGGTATATCCGCGCCGCTGTCAACTATAATTTTTATATCCGCCATAATTATATTCCTTTCTACCACGTAAATTTAGTCAATTGTCCGAGATTTTTTAAATTATCAAAGCCTTGCTGCCGTAACGCTTCATATACAATCACCGCGACTGAATTTGACAAATTCAGACTTCTCGCTTCTTCAATCATGGGTATTCTTATGCAGCGTTCCTCGTGCTCGTAAAGAAGTTCTTCGGGAAGTCCCGCGTCCTCGCGCCCGAACATAATGTAGTCGTTGTCGCGAAATTCCGCGTCCGAATATACATGCGGAGCTTTTGTCGTAGCGTAAAAATACCGCGCGCCCTTTGTCTTTTCAAAGAAATCCGCCAAATTGTCGTAATACTGTACATTCAGTAAATGCCAGTAATCAAGTCCCGCGCGCTTTAAGTTTTTGTCGGTAATCTGAAACGCCGTCGGACGGACAATATGCAGTCCGCAGCCCGTCGCGGCGCAGGTGCGCGCTATGTTGCCCGTATTCTGCGGGATACGCGGCTCAACCAAAACTATATTAAACATATTTTTCTCCCGTGAAAATTATTATCTGTAAATTTTGCCCTTAGTATATCATAGTATAACATATTTTTAAATGGTTTTCAAGACATAAAAACCCAAACGCCGTTAAAATTTCTGCAAATAACGCAAAAAAAGCTTGACAAAATACGGCAAAATCTATATAATAACATAGGTGTCTGAAAAAATCGGAAACAAGACAGCCAAACGGGGCTGTTAAGCAAGAATTAGGAGGTGCTGTAATATGAAAATGACATTTCAGCCGAAAAAGCGTCAGAGAGCCAAAGAACACGGCTTCAGAAAAAGAATGGCGACAAAATCGGGCAGAAAGATATTGGCGTCAAGAAGACGCAGGGGCAGAAAGTCACTGTCTGCATAAGTATGTAATTTCGGGCTGCTCAGGTTTTACGGCAGCCCGAATTTAATATTCGGAGCTTTAAGATGAAAGACACAAAAAGCTTAAAACTGAACAGGGATTTTCGCAGACTTTATTCAAAAGGCAAAAGCTATGTCGGCGGTTACACGGTTGTGTATGCGTCAAAAAACCGTTTTAATGGAAACCGTTTAGGGCTTACCGTTTCAAAATCAATCGGAAAAGCCGTAAAACGCAACAGATTAAAGCGGCTTATGCGTGAGAGCTATCGGTTAAACGAGGAAAAACTTTTAAAGGGCTATGATTTTATAATCGTAGCGAGAAACCGCGCGCTCGGCAAAACGCAGCCGCAGATTGAAAAAGACATCATGCACGCCATGAAAAAGCTGGAGCTTTTGAAAGGTCTGACAGATTGACATGAAAAAAATACTGATATATTTAATTAAATGTTACAGACACTGCATTTCGCCCTATAAGGGCGGACAATGCTGCCGTTTTATTCCGACCTGCTCGCAGTATGCGATGGAGGCGATAGAAAAATACGGCGCGTTAAAAGGAACATATCTTGCGGTAAGGCGGCTGTTAAAATGCCACCCCCTGCATAAGGGCGGGTACGACCCGGTACCTTAAAAGGTACAGCCGTAAGAGAAAGGAAGGCTTATGTTTGAAGTTCTTATTACCAGACCTATGGGCTGGATAATCGAGCAAATTTACAGCTTGGTTTCAAATTACGGTCTTGCCATTATTCTGTTTACGATTATCATAAAGCTTATTCTGCTCCCGCTCAACGTGCGGTCGCAGAAGGCGATGAAAAAGCAGCAAAAAATTCAGCCGATTATGGCGGAGCTTCAGAAGAAGTACGCAAACGACCAGGAAAAGCTGCAAAGAGAAATGATGAAAATCTATAAGGAGAACAACATCAGTATGACGGGCGGCTGTCTGCCGCTTCTGATACAGATGCCTATTCTTGTAGGTCTTTACAGGGTAATTCAAAGACCTATCACCTATCTTGCAGGCGTGAGTATCACCGAATTGCAGGAGGGCGCGATGGCGGAGAAGATTATCATGCTCCGTGACGCGATGGCGGACAAAATAGGAAATCTTGCGTCCGCAGGAGTTGATATGATTGCGAAAAATTCGCAGATACAGTTGTCCAAATGGGCTGAAATTATAAACGGTTCGTCAGACCCGTGGGCGATTAACTTTAATTTCTTTGGACTTGATTTGGCAAATACGCCGTCAGCGGCGTTTAATTATTTGTTCCGCGGCGATTTCTCAAACTGGGCGGCAATCGCATTGCTTATTATACCGATTTTAGCCGTTTTGGCGTCAATCGCTCAGATGAAAATATCGCAGGCGCAGACGGGACAGACAAATAACGACAATGCAAATCAGTCGGCGAAGATGATGAATATGATGATGCCGATTATGACGCTGTTCTTCACGGTAACGCTTCCGTCCGGACTCGGCATTTACTGGATAATCAGTTCATTGGTGCAGATAATACAGCAGGTATTGTTAAATTATTATTTCGATAAGAAGGGGGAGGACGTAATTGTCACAATTCCAGAAAAAAAACAGCTCCACGGAGCAAAGAGCAAAAAGCGTAGATGAGGCTGTTGAGGCAGCATTAAAAGAGCTTAACGCATCGAGAGATGATGTTGATATTGAAGTAATAGAAGAACCGTCAAAGGGATTTTTGGGTATAGGCGCGCATGACGCGGTTGTACGGGTAACCGTAAAGGGCGCGGAAAAGAAAACGGAAAAAGCGGCGAAGGCGCCGTCAAAGCCGAAGGTAATACCCGAAGACGCCGATAAAACGGCAAAAGAGTTTTTGGACGGCATTTTTAAGGCTATGAACTTAGAAGTTCAGATTGATGCAAAAAAGACGGACGAAGGCGTCGATATTGAGCTTTCGGGCGACAACATGGGCATAGTAATCGGCAAGCGCGGCGACACGCTCGACAGCTTGCAGTATCTTACCTCGCTCGTTGTAAACAAGGGCTCGGAGGACTATGTAAAGGTTTCTCTCGATACTGAAAACTACAGAGAAAAGAGAACGGAAACGCTGCTTTCGCTTTCAAACCGTCTTGCGGAGAAGGTAGCAAAGACAGGCAAGCGCTTTACGCTTGAGCCGATGAATCCGTATGAAAGACGCGTTATTCATTCAAATTTGCAGGATAACGAAAACGTGACGACATATTCAATCGGACAGGAACCGTACAGAAAGGTCGTAATTGCGCCGAAGAACGCTAAGTACAATAAGCGCGACAGAGATGGCAAAGACAGCCGCAGACGCGAACGCGATAACCGCAGCCAGCAGACAACGCATACGGCGGCGGAAAAGACAGGCAGCTATACGACAACGTATAAGGCTGACTTCAAGCCGCAGCAGCATAAAGCGGAATACAAGAATTTCGAGGATTATCTCGCGGCTCAAAAGGCTAAGGAAGAAGAATAATATTTTCACAATAAAAAATGCTTGTGTTTTACACAAGCATTTTTTGTGCGTTTATTTATTTGTTTCTTGCAATATCGTAAAATCCCGCCTTTACAAGACCGAGGAACAGTTTTATAAACAGAAGATATACAATTGTGATAAGCGCGTCTATCGTTGCGAAAAACGAGCCGACAACGGGTATAAGCGACAGCAGCGCGAAGATGGTAAACACAAGCGCGAACGCTATAATCGGCAGGAATACCGCCACAAATATCTGTCCCTTTATGCCGCGCGTTTTTCTGATTGACTCCTTGACGGCGTCCGTCGCGGAAACATTCGGACTTTCAAGCAGGATATACGGCGTAAAGGAATACGCTATTGTCTTTATTACCGCGAATACAATTCCCGCGATGGGGATAAGCCCCCAAATGAAAATCCACAGCGCCTTCCATAACATTCCGCCCGCGGTATGCTTAAAATTCTTAAAACCGTCAAAAAGCTGCTCGCTTTTTACTTCGTATCCCTTATATCCGTTAAGGAACATAACGGACATGCCCGCTCCGATTACCATTGTTATCGGAATTGTGATAATCGGCACGGTACTGCCGAAAATCGTAATTAAAACGCATATCAGAACGCTTAAAAGCGACAGACCCCATAATTTGACGGGCTTATTCATCATTGCGCGCCATGCGTCTTTATAAATATTTATAATCATGATTTTTCTTCCTTTCGTGTCCGTTTATTTTTGACCGTAATACGCGTTTGCGCCGTGTTTTCTCAGATAATGCTTGTCAAGAATTGTCTGTGAGATAGACGGAAGCCCAGGTGAAAGCTGCATACAGCGCAAAGCCATTTTTGCCACTTCCTCCAATACAACCGCGTTATGAACCGCGTTTTTCGCGTCGGTTCCCCATGCGAACGGGCCGTGATTTGACACAAGCACGCCGGGGATTGCCGCAGGGTCTTTGTCCTTAAAGGTTTCGATAATAACAAGCCCCGTATTTTTCTCGTAATCGTTCATGATTTCCTCGTCCGTCAAAAGACGCGTCGCAGGAATTTCGCCGTAGAAATAATCGGCGTGAGTTGTGCCGAACGCGGGAATTCCCTTGCACGCCTGAGCGAACGACGTCGCCCATGACGAGTGCGTATGAACTATTCCGCCGCATTCGGGGAACGCTTTATAAAGCTCCAGGTGCGTCGGAGTGTCCGAGGACGGGTTCAAATCGCCCTCAACCTTGTTTCCGTCAAGGTCTACAACAACCATATGCTCGGGTCTCAGCTTGTCGTATTCAACACCCGACGGCTTTATGACAAACAAACCCTTGCCGCGGTCTATACCCGACACATTACCCCAAGTGAAGGTCACAAGTCCGTACTTCGGCAAATCAAGATTTGCTTTCCATACCTGCTCTTTTAATTCTTCTAACATATTATTCCTTCCTCTCTGACCGTTTTTGCGGTAAATTTATACCATATATAATTATTATAATATGAAATATCAAAATAATCAATATAAATTTTGATAATAACAAAACACCCTGTTTTTTAACAGGGTGCCGTTATTTTTATTATTCGTCGATTTTCTGCGTCCAGCCGAACTCGTCTTTAATCTTGCCCCACTGAATACCTGTAAGCGTATCGTAAAGCATCTGTGAAACTTCGCCGATTTCGCCGTTGTTTACGGGCATTACAAGCTCGCCGTATTTAAGCTCGCCGATAGGCGAGATAACGGCAGCCGTTCCCGTGCCCCACGCTTCTTCAAGCTTGCCGTCGTTATATGCGTTTACAAGCTCGTCTATTGAAAGTCTGCGCTCGGAAACTTTATAGCCCTTTGACCGTAAAAGTTCAATAATGGACATTCTTGTGATACCGCCGAGAATTGAACCTACAAGCGCGGGAGTGATAACCTCGCCGTCAATCTTGAAGAATACGTTCATTGAGCCTACTTCCTCGATATACTTTCTCTCTACGCCGTCAAGCCAAAGCGTCTGGATATATCCCTGTTTTTCTGCTTCCTCCTGACCTTTAAGAGAAATAGCGTAGTTTGCGCCCGCCTTTGTAAAGCCCGTGCCGCCGATAACCGCGCGGACATATTTCTGTTCAACAAAGATTTTAACAGGCTCGATACCGTTCGGATAATACGCGCCGACAGGTGATAAAATTATCGCAAAAATAAGATGTTTTGCGGGGTGAACGCCTACGTGAACATCGTTTGCGAAAATGTACGGTCTTATATACAATGACGTTTCGGGAAGCGAGGGAACCCAGTCCTCGTCAATCTTAACAAGCGTCTTTATCGCTTTAATTGCAAATTCCTCGTCGATTTTCGGAATACATAATCTCTCGCATGATACGTTCATTCTCGCCATGTTCTTTTCGGGACGGAAAAGCTGAACCGAACCGTCAGCCGTGCGATACGCTTTTAAGCCCTCAAATATTTCCTGCGCGTAATGCAGAACCATTGACGCGGGGTCAATCTCAAAGGGACCGTAAGGAACTATTCTCGGGTCATGCCAGCCCTCGCCCTCGTCATAGTTCATAATGAACATATGGTCCGTATAGTATTTTCCGAAGCCAAGATGCGACCAATCGGACGGCTTTTGCTTCGGATTTGTTGTTTTTGTAATTTTGATTTCCATACTGCACGCCTCTTTTTCATTTTATTTTTCGTACCCTTATATTATAATCCTTTTTCACTGCCTTGTAAAGTGGTATCGGCAAAAAAATTACAATTTTTTTATATTATGTAAAAAAACAGACGCGGATTATCCGCGTCTGAATTATTTTGTTTTATATCTTTTAGTTTTCAATAATTATTGTTTCGCCGAAATCTTCAGCCGACGCGATACCCTTTTCAATAGCCGTTTCCTTTAATGCAAGGTAGTATTTTGAGAAGGTCGTGCGCATATAGGGCATGAGGAAAAACGTTCCTATTCCTGCCGTAAGTCCCGCAAGCAGAACCCAACCGATAAACGAAAGACCGAGCACGAAAGCTTCCCATTTATGACCCGCCATTGCCGCTTTTGTAATAGCAAACGCACGCTTGTTGTTCATTGACGGATTTTCCGCAAGCATATAATCAATCATGAAATACTGATACATTTTTATTATACCGGGAACAACGAACAGCATTGACCACAGCATAATAAATACAGCCTGTTTAATCTCTGTCAGTATTACATTACCATAGCCGTTTTTAAATACATGGAACATATCCCCGACCTGAGCGTCCCCGCCCTTGGCAAGCTTTATAAAGTAGCGTATCAAGCCTACCGAAATCGGAATTTGGAAGAAAAATGTCAGTAGAAGGTTTACAATTGACGATACCGCCTGCGCGTTGTTGCTTGCAAGCAATGTGACAATACTTACCTGTATTGCCGACAATACCGTAAACAAGAGCGTTACCCCCACCGAGTACCAGTATTTGCCCTGCAAAGACTGCTTTGCCTCCGCCTTAAATTCAGCACGTGTTTTCATCATAATAATCACCATATCCTTTCTTACATTTGGTAAATAAGCCATCTCTAACATTTTATCATAATATACGCGTGATGTAAATATATTTATCTGATTTGTAAAAAAGATGTAATGTGTTATTGGCATTATGCGGACTATTGACAAACGGTCGTTTTTCTTATAAAATAACTTACGGTGATGGAAATGAAAAAATTATTGATATTTATTCTGACGGCGGCTATGCTCGGTACAACCGCATACGGCGCATACACGGTTGACGTTGAGGACAACGCGGGCTATAAAGTTGATACTGCGGACGAAGAAATAAAGGGATACATAAAGCACGTATGCACATGGGACGCGGTAGAAGCGGAGGAAATCCGCGTAAATACAGAGGATATTATTATCCACGCAGACAGTGAAAACCAATCGGCAAAGCTTCGCGCGGAGGTTATGCCGCTTAACACGACTGACAGGGAAATAACTTACTCGTCAAGCAATGAGAATATCGCCGCTGTTGACAGCGAGGGCAATATTACGTCATATAATACGGCGGGCAGCGCGGTTATAACGGTAAAAAGCGGCAAGCTTTCAAAACGCTGTCGCGTAAGAGTTGTAAAGGGTGTAACGAGCGTTACCCTTTCGCAGACCGCTTTACAGATGTACGCCGATAAGCCCGTAACGGCAGTTTTAACGGCTTCGGTTGAGCCCGGGGACGCGACGATAAAGGACATTACATGGTATTCGGAGGACGCGTCAATCGCGGCTGTGGACGACGACGGAACGGTTACGCCCTGCGGCGTCGGAAAAACGCTCATAACCGCGAAAAGTGCGGACGGCGGTTTTACCGCGTCCTGCGAGGTGACGGTGGATACATGGGAAAAGCGCACGGAAGAACCCGAGCTTTTCTATACCGATTATGACATAGGCTTCAATGAAATTGTATCGGCGCAAACGGACGCCGCGCCGACTGTATTTGATACAAAAGCTTCGGACGCGTCTGCAGCCGACGTAAGGGAATACGCAAATCCGCAGAATTTCACAAAAGACTATAATATTTATCAGTTTTTGAAGCTTTCGGGCTCAAACGGCATTGATACACAGACGCTTAACAATTATCTGCTCGGCAAGGGCGTGCTTGAGGGTAAGGGCGGAGCTTTTGCTGACGCGGCGAAAAAATATAACGTAAGCGAAATTTATCTTGCCGTTCACGCATGTTTAGAGTCGGGAAACGGAATGTCCGAGCTTGCAAACGGCGTTGAAATTAACGGCACAACGGTTTATAACCTGTTCGGAATAGGCGCGTATGACAGCAATCCCGTGAGCGGAGGCGCGAAATACGCGTATAATCAGGGCTGGACGAGCGTTGACGCGGCAATACGCGGCGGCGCGGAATGGATAAGCGGAAATTACATATCGGCGGGTCAGGACACGCTTTATAAAATGCGCTGGAATCCCGAAAATCCCGGAACACATCAGTACGCGACCGATGTCGCATGGGCGTCGAAGCAGGCGAAAACGCTTAAAAATATGTTCGGAGCGTTCCCGTCGGCAAAGCTGACGTTTGAGTTTCCGATTTACAAAAATCAGCCCGAGCCGAATATTAAATTTAATTGAATTTTATAAAATAAATATCGCTCCCGTTCTTACAGAAGGGGAGCGATTATTTTGAGCGCGCGTCCGAAAAGACGCGCAAAAATATTCATTTTCTTGTATTCTTCCATTGTAATTTCCATACAGCTTGCAAGCGTTTCGTTAAAATCGTTTTCCATATCCAAAATTGCGGGAACGTCAAGCATATACGCCGCACATTCGTAATGAAGATACAGGCTTCGGTAGTCGTGATTTATCGTGCCGACAATCGCGCGTTTTCCGTCGGAAACCGACATTTTTGCGTGGACGAAGCCGGGAATATACTCGTAAATTTTAATTCCCGCCCGCAGAAGCATGGGATAATATGTCCGCGCAAGCCAGAATGCGTACGGCTTATCGGGAATATGCGGCATGATGATTTTTACGTCAACGCCGCGCTCGGCTGCGTATTTCATTGCCTCGTAAAGCGCGTTGTCCACTACGAGATACGGCGTCATTATATAGACATAGTCCTTTGCGCTGTTGAGGTTTTCTATATACGCCTGTTTTCCGACATACACGTTATCAAGCGGACTGTCGCCGAACGGCGTGACAAATCCCGACGCGTTTACGCCAAAGCTCTCTGACGGCGTGAGGTATTTTCCGTAATTCTCCGCTTTTTCCTCCGCGGCAATATTCCACATTTCAAGAAACATTCCCGTAAACCCTGCCGCGGCGTCGCCCGTAAGCATAATTCCGCAGTCCTTCCAGTGACCGAACCGCTCATGCTCGTTTATATATTCGTCCGCGAGGTTTATTCCGCCCGTAAACGCGCATTTTCCGTCAATTACCATGATTTTTCTGTGGTCACGGTTATTCTGGTATGTCGAAAGCAGCAGCTGAATAGGTGAAAAGACGGCGCATTTTATGCCGTGCTTCTTTAAATCCTCGGGATAACCGCGCGGAAGAGTTGTCATACAGCCCATGCCGTCATACAGCACGCGTACTTCCACGCCTTCTTTGACCTTTTGCTTTAAAATCGTAAGAATTTCCTTCCACATACGGCTTTGACTGTTTATAATGAAAAATTCGAGAAATATAAAATCCTTCGCCTTTTGCAGTTCTCTTTTCATGTCCTCAAACATGTAGTCGCCGAGCGGATAATATTTGACGGCTGTGTTTTTATATGCGGGAGCGCCGCCGTATTTTGCAAGATATTTTATAAAGCACGCTTTTTCGTCCGTTTCCTCGATTTCATCAAGAATTTCGCCGCTTTGCTTAAAATAAGGCTCAAGGCGCGTTTTGGTGCTTTTGTACGCCTGCTGCATACTTTTTGAAATAAAGCCCGCGCGCGTATAGAGATAAAAAAGCGCGCCGAAAATCGGGATAATCGAAATAATGATTACCCATGTCAGCTTAAACGAAGGCTCGTCGTCGCGGTTTATTTCATGAATTATAAGCGTCAGCTTTAAAATAACAGACGCGCTCATGAAATATTTGCTGTAACCGTCAAGCCACACATATCCGACGGCAAGCACCGCTATCTGTGTAAGCAGCATGACGAACGCAAAAAATTTATTTGAATATATAAGCTTAAAAAATCGTTTCATTCCTATGACCTTTCATAAAATTAAGGCTGGACTTATCGCAGCTTTTTTATATGAGCGAAGGTTTTTTCCTCGCCCTCTCTTTGGAGCATTAAGAGCCATTCCTCCAGCAGCGCCGCCGTTTTGGGGTGCATGAAGGCTTTGCCGTTGCCGTTTAAAAAGTAGTTTATCGGATTGTCGTTTGTGTAGTTTTTGCCGAGATAGATTTTGCCCGCCGCGACGCGGTCGCAGAACATCTCCTTTACGTATTTGAGCGGCATTTCCACGGGCTCGATTTTGCGCGTTTTCGGGTTATAATCCGTCCAGTATTCGTAATGGTGCTTGTTTCTGCCCTTGTGGTGTATCCATGCGGAAGAATAGCCGCGCTGTCTGCGTTCCGCTTCCGTGGGGCTTTTGTCGCCCTGATAGAACCGCGCGCCCGCGAAAAATTCAGACGGACTGTATTTCGACAAATCATGCCGTAAGCCCTGCCATAGTATTCCCGTTTTCGCAGCGTGATATATCACGAGATGACGGTGTTTTGTAATTGTCGCAAAATGCTTGAAAAAATGCCACATCTGCCGTTTTCCTCCAATGATTTCCCTATTTTTCGGATATTGGAAAAACAGGATTAAATATGTTAATATTATAACACTTGTTGTCAAATGTGTCAATGTGTAAACCGACGCGTGCATAGGGATAAAAACTTACTTCGGATTAAAAGAAACGGATATTGACATTTTGCAGGGAGTTTGATATTATCATAACAAGTGCGTATATTATGAAATCTGACACTTACTGTAAGGAGATAAAAATGTATATATTATTGCTGACTGTCATTTACATAGCGTTTATAAGCCTTGGTTTGCCCGACTCGCTCTTAGGCTCGGCATGGCCCACAATTCATGCCGAGTTTAATGTGCCGCTGTCGTATATGGGCATGGTTTCCATGATAATATCGGGCGGCACGATTATTTCGGGACTGATGTCGGAACGGCTGACGAAAAAATTCGGGACGGCAGCCGTCACGATTGTGAGTGTATTCCTGACCGCGGCGGCAATGTTCGGATTTTCAACCGCGGCACGGTTTTATCAATTATGCCTGTGGGGTATTCCGTATGGCTTGGGCGCGGGCGCGATAGACGCTGCGCTTAACAACTATGTCGCGCTTCATTATAATTCGCGGCACATGAGCTGGCTTCACTGCTTCTGGGGTGTGGGAACTATCATCAGTCCCAACATTATGGGCTATGCGCTCGCGCTCGGCGCGTGGACAGGCGGATACCGCGCAGTGTCGTATATACAGTTCGGAATACTGCTTATTATGTTTTTGTCAATACCTCTGTGGAAAATAAATAAAAATGTATCTGACACCGAAAACGGCGCGAAACCTCTCGGAATAAAAGGCGCGCTTAAAATAAGGGGCGTCGCGTATCTTCTTATCGGGTTTATGGCGTACTGCTCGGCAGAAGCTACGGCAATGCTGTGGGCGAGCAGTTTTCTGGAAGGCGTTCGCGGCGCGACAAAGGAACAGGCGGCAGCGTTCGGCGCGCTGTTCTTTATCGGGATAACCGCCGGACGGTTTTTGGCGGGATTTATTTCCGATAAACTGGGCGACAATAAAATGGTACGGCTCGGCGCGGGGATTGCGCTGTGCGGCGTCGCGTGTCTTGTTCTGCCGTTTAAAATCATGTCAATAGCGGGTTTTATCGTGATTGGACTTGGATGCGCGCCTGTTTATCCGTGTATTATTCATTCCACGCCGTATAATTTCGGGGCTGAAAATTCGCAGGCGATTATCGGTATTCAAATGGCAAGCGCGTATGTCGGCTCGACATTTATGCCGCCCGTGTTCGGATTGCTCGCAAATCATATAAGTCTGAAGCTTATGCCCGTGTATCTTGCATTTTTCCTTGTGCTACTGCTTGTTATGATTTCAAAGACGGAAAAAGTATGCAGAAGATAGATTATAAATAATAAAAAAGCGTTATACCGTGTATGCGGTATAACGCTTTTTATGATTGACATTTCGGCGAAAGTTTGATATGATAGAAAAAACGCTGTTTTTGTCGAAAGGATGGTTAATTTTGAAAAAGGTACTTATAATGATTTTGATATTTGTCATCGCGGCGGTTCTCGGAGTCGGCGGGGCATATGCGTACAGCAGAATTACGGATATGTGCAATAAGGAAATCGAAGCGGCGGTCAGCGAAGCGGAGGGCTATGTCGCAGAAGGGGATTTCTATAACGCGATTTGCACTTACGACCAGAGCATGAAATATGATTTACATAAAACGCTTGCAAATCGGAGAAAGGAAACCTTTAAGGTTTTCGCGTCGCAGCTTATGGACTCGTCCTATGATTTAATCCGTCAGGGAAATTACACCGAAGCCGTAAAAACTCTCGGCGCGGCGGCTGTGGTTGACAAGGGCGATTACGCCGATTTTACAAGTCTGTACAAAACATGCGACGAATTTCAGAACAGCAGTGTTTATACGGGCGAAATTACAAGCATTACTTTCCGCCCTGCTATTGCGTATCCCGACAAGGCGTTTGACGGCGACGACATGCAGGAGTTTATGACGAACGCATTTGTTACCGCAGGCGAATTTGAGAAAACGCTTAAAAAATTCTATGAAAACGGCTATGTGCTTACGGATATACACAATATTTACGGCGTGGACGGGAACGGCGCGGTGTACAAAAAAGATTTATATGTCCCCAACGGCAAAAAACCGCTGATTTTGTGGATTGACGACTTGAATTACTACGATTTTATGAGACAGAACGGCATGGTTACGGGTATGGAGGTAGGCGGCGACGGCAAAACGATAGTGTCGTATACGGACACGTCCGACGGCAGAGTTTATTCGGATAACAATGACGTTGTGCCGATAGTTGACAGAATGGTAAAGGAGCACCCGGATTTTTCGTGGGGACTCGCAAAAGGAACGGTCGCGCTTACGGCGTATGAGGGCGTTTTGGGTTTCAGAACCAACGAAAAGGACACGCCCGAATACGAAACAAATCTTACAAACGCGCGTCATTTGGCAGAGGTTATGAAAGCAGAGGGCTGGAGTTTTGCATGTAAGGGCTACGGCGATATAAATCCTGCCGAAATGAGCGCGGAGGATTTTTACGCAGACCTTGACGCGTGGATACATGAAGCGGGAGCGGTTGTCGGCGCGACGGATATTTACGCGTACCCGGCAGAGGCGGTTCCCGATGAAAATGACGAAAAAGTTCAGTATATGATGAAACAGAATTTCCGGCTGTTTTGCAGCTTGAGCGACACTGCCGCGTTTACGGTAAATCCGCCGTCATATGCGGCTGTAAACCGCAGGCTGATTGACGGCTCGGTGCTTGCGAATAACTGGCTTAGCGATATAGCCGATTTTTCGGGCGCGGCGGACGAAACCATTCGCGGCACGGCGGAAGGTAAGACGGAATAAACGGACAGACGGCTTGTTTATACAAAAAAACGGCATGAAACGAAAGTTTCATGCCGTTTTTGGAGCTAACGAGCGGAGTCGAACCGCCGACCTCTTCATTACCAATGAAGTGCTCTGCCTACTGAGCTACGTCAGCGAAAGTACTCATATATTTTAGCATATACAAGTTTCAAAGTCAATCCTTATTTGAAAACATTTCTAAAAATTTTTATCGGGCAGAAATTCCATGATGTCCGACAATTCGCAGTCAAAAATATTACATAGCGCGTTTATTGTATAAGTTGACACGGATTCATCATTCATCAGCCTTTTTATGGTTTTACTATCCAAATTATATTCACCGCATTTATTTCTGAGATAATAAGTGCTGATATTTCTCTCTTTTATAAGTTTTCTCAACGGAGCAAATGAAATCATAGACAACACCTCTTGACTTTTTCTTTATTATCTCATATAATGTAGTAAAAGTTGTATGAGGAATATTCCCCATAGAGCGTGTAATTTTAAGAAATGGGGTTTTGAAAAATGAAAAAATTCTTAGCAGCAATTATTGGCACTGTAATGCTTGTGTCGGTTTTGCCGATTGTTGCAAACGCGGACAGCGGGATATATGGTGATTTAAAATATGTTGCCTATGATGATTATGTTGCAATAAAAAGATATGTTGGCGAGCTGACAGAAATAGAAATACCGTCGGAAATTGACGGTTTACCTGTCATATCCATTGGTGCTAACGCTTTTGATGATTGTGTCAATTTAAAAAGAATAAAATTATCAGCCAGTATATCAAATCTTGGAGGAAATGCAGGAATTGCATCGCCATTCAACTATAATGTTCCAAATCTAGAAAATATAGATGTTGACCCTGCCAACCCCTAATTTACAAGTGTAGATGGTGTTTTATTTGACAAGAATATAACTACGCTTATAAAATATCCGTCAGGCAAAAATCAAATTGAATATACTATTCCTGATAGTGTTATAAAATTGGGTGATTGTACTACTTTTTATCAAGTTTCACATCTAGAAAACTTAACGCTATCTGAAAATTGTATGAGTCTATATGGTCTTGACCACAGTAATCCACGTTTATCAAATATCAAAACAGGTCAAAACAGTTTATATTATACAAGTGCAGACGGCGTTTTATTCAACAAAGATATGACTAAACTTGAATTTTATCCTAGCGGAAAAACACAATCTGAATATCAAATTCCCGACAACGTAACTACAGTTGCAGGCAGAGCGTTTAACAATTGTATAAATCTAAGAAAAGTAACAATGCCAAAAGGAATGACCAATATAGGTAATTATGTTTTTGAAGATTGTCCTAAATTAGAAAATATAGTTATTCCTTTGGGTATTCAAAATATAGGACATACAGCATTTAGAAACGTAAACATATATTATGGCGGTACAGAAGAACAATGGAATGATATTAAATTGATAGATTTGGATAATAAGGAGTATATTCCCTATTGGACAATATGGACAAAAGATTATAAAAAAACAACATTTAAATCAACTTTTTATTATAACGCAATAGGTACAACCGCACCCAAAATCAGCAATATAAATATAATACCAAACAGCGGCGACACGGGTAAAATGGCAGAAATTCAACTTGACACCGTTGAATATGACAGTACATTGATAGCATGTTTTGGCAATAACAATATACATATTGACAATAAAATGATTGACTTATCCGCAGGGGACACATCAAAAATGGTTGAAATACCCGACAATGCCGACACTGTAAAAGTGTTCATCTGGGACAGCTTAGAGGGTATGCGACCATTATGTGAGCCTAAGACCTTAACAATAGAATAAAATATATACAAAAACCGCCTGATTTACCGCAGGCGGTTTGATTTTGCCGCCGTGCGGCTTTTGGTATTAAATTCCGCCGATATGTTCATAATTGAAAGGGTAAACAAGGGTTTGTTCATGATTTTGTCATAAAAATGTAACGAAATCTTTATATATAGGTTAGGCAATCCGTATTGACGAAGCGGATATGAAATGATATAATTATACAAACATGCTTTAAACTGATGACAATCTTGGAGGTTACGTAAGTGAGAACAGGATTTAATTTTAAAAGATATTTTCAGGTGCTCGGTATTTCCCTTGCGGTGGTGGTCGCGATAACGGCGGCGGCAATGGGATTTGATTTTGCATCTTTAAAAGGCGAGCAGATAAATATCGGCGAAACGAATACGGCGGAGGTTTCGGCAGACGCGGAAAAAATCAACGTGCTGCTGATGACGACGGATATTGACGGACTGCGCACGGACGCGATGATACTCGCAAGCTTTGACACGAACACCAAAGAGGTTAATATGATGTCAATTCCGCGCGATACGTATATATATGTCGGAAACCGCTATCAGAAAATCAACGCGGCACACGCGTTTGTCAAAGACGGCGTAGCGGGAGGCGCGGAAGCAGCCTGCGAGGTGGTAACGCGCATAACGGGCGTGCCGATAAATTATTACGTGGATTTTACGCTTGACGCAGTGGCGCATGTTGTAAACGAGCTCGGTCCCGTCACTTTCACAATCCCCGATTTGTACGGCGACGGCGTGGGCATGGTTTACGACGACCCCGTTCAGAGCCTTCATATAAATCTTCCCCCCGGAACGTATGACCTTGACGGACAAAAAGCCGTATGGCTGATGCGCTACCGCCACGGAAACAAGGGAACAAAAGGCGCCGAGGGCTATCCCAACGGCGACGGCGGCAGAGTTGAAATGCAGCAGAAATTTTTGAAGGCGCTTGTAGACCAGAAGCTGAACGCGTCAGTTATACTCAAAATACCGTCGATATTCAAGGACGTCAGTTCCGAAATGAAAACAAATCTGAACGTCAAGGACGTAGTCAAATATTCAAAATATCTGTCGGGCTTTTCAAGCGAGCATATAAAAACATGGGAATTGCCGGGACTTTTCGATAAGGCAGTTATAGACGGCAATGAAGCGGATATATGGAAAGTAAATCTTGATGAAATCCGTATCCTTGTTCAGAATGTATTCGGCTATGACGCCGATAATATAACGGTCGGCAATCCCGACAATCCGAGCGCACCGATACCCGAAAACGCCGTCACAACGCGTCATACGGGAATGGTGGACGAATTTATGCCGCAGCCCGAGGGAACAACGGAAGCGGGTGCGGAAAATACCGAAAGCGCCGAAGATGAGTAAAAAAACGGAAAAAATTCAAAAAAAGACTTGCAAAACAATAATTTGTATGGTATAATAAGCATTGTTTGAGAATAATTTTTTTCAAAAGAGTGGGTTTGCCCACTCTTTTGAATTTAATGTGAGAAAAACGGAGGTAGAAATGGCGAATAAAACAGAGGAAACCGTATTCGCGCTTGCTGAGCCGACAGCGGAAAAGCAGGGCGTGTATATTGTAGACGTCGATTATAAAAAAGCGGACGGCGAATATTCGCTGTGCATTTACATCGACAAGGACGGCGGCGTCGGAATAGACGACTGCGAGGCGTTTTCGCACGCAGTGGAGGAAATTCTCGACAGGGAAGACCCGATTGAAAACAATTATGTTTTGGAGGTATCGTCCCCGGGGGCTGACAGGAAGCTCAAAAAGGAACGCGAATTTCTTTATTATAAGGGACGCGAGGTTGACGTGAAGCTGTTTAAGCCCGTTGACGATATGAAAGAATTTACGGGCGTATTGAAGGATTTTAAAAACAAGACCGCGTTTATAGAATGTGACGGAAAAACGTATGAAATACCCGCCAAAGAAGCGGCTTATATAAAATTAAGTTTCAGATTTTGAGAAAGGAATGGTAAAAAAATGAATAAAGAATTGCTGGAGGCAATAACGGATTTGTGCGAAGAAAAGGGAATAAGCCCCGACGTTATTTTGGAGGCGCTCGAAGCGGCGCTTCAAGCGGCATACAAGAAGAATTTCAATTCCTCGCAGAATGTTGCGGTTGAGATTGACCGCAAAAAAGGCGGCGTAAAGGTTATGGCGCAGAAAGAGGTTGTTGAAACCGTCGAAAACGAGCAGGAGCAAATTTCTCTTGAGGACGCGAAAGAAATAAGCGGCGTTTACGAAATCGGCGATATTGTAAATATTGAGGTAACGCCGAAAAACTTCGGAAGAATAAGCGCGATGACAGCGAAGCAGGTAGTGACGCAGAGATTGAGAGAAGCTGAGCGCGGAATACTTTACAGCGAATACAATGAGAAAATGAACGAAATAGTCGCGGGACGCGTAGAGAGAGTTGAGCACGGAAACGTATTTCTCGACGTCGGAAAAATCGAGGCGTTTTTGCCCGCAAACGAGCAGCCGCCGGGGGAAAAATACGAGGTCGGCTCAACAATACGCTGCTATGTAAGCGAGGTAAGAAACGGCGCGAGAGATACGCAGATGATTTTGTCGAGAACGCATCCGGGGCTTGTAAAGCGTCTGTTTGAGGCGGAAGTCCCCGAGATTATGGACGGTATTGTGGAAATTAAGAGCATTGCGCGCGAGGCGGGTTCAAGAACAAAAATCGCCGTTTACTCGACAAATCCCGATATTGACGCGCAGGGCGCGTGCATAGGGCCCAAGGGTATGAGAGTTCAGTGCATAGGCGACGAACTCCGCAACGAAAAGATTGATATTGTAAAGTGGAGCGAAGACCCCGCCGAGTTTATCACGGCAAGTCTCAGCCCGTCAAAGGTTTTGTCAACGGAATTGAACGACGAGGAAAAGACGGCAAAGGTTGTTGTTCCCGCAAATCAGCTCTCGCTCGCTATCGGACGTTCGGGTCAGAACGTAAGACTTGCGGCAAGACTGACAGGCTGGAAAATAGACATCAGCGCGAAATAAAGGAATAAATAATGAAACATATACCGCTCAGAATGTGCATAGCGTGCCGTAAAATGAAACCGCAGAATGAGCTTATACGGATAGTAAGGGACAAAGAAACGCATAATATAAGCTTAGACACGGAAAAGAAATTATTCGGGCGCGGCGCATATATTTGCAAAAACGCGGACTGCGTACAGTCTGCGGAAAAGAAACGCGGCATAGAGCGTCATTTTAAATGCGCCGTACCGCGTGAAATCTATGAAGAAGCAAAAAAATTGATAGATTGAACGGAATTAAAGAAAGGATGGTATGTCATATGGCAGAAGCATCAACACTTAAACTTGGTGAAATTTCAAAGAAAATAAAAATCACGAATAAGGATATTATCGAAAAGCTCGGCGGCTACGGAGTTACTCTTAAAAGCTCGGCAAGCCTTATCACGGAGGAACAGGCGGGCTTGATTATTGATGTTTATACACAGCTTAACACATCTTCCATGGAGGAGATTTCCGCTTTGCGCGATGAGCTTAGGGCAAAGAAAAAAGCGGCTGATGAAAAGGCTGCGAAGGAAGCTGAAAAAGCCGCGAAAAAGGCGGAAAAAGAAAAGGCTGCGGAAACTGAAAAAGCCGAAAAGCAGGAAGCGGAAAAAGCAGTAAAGCCGTCTGAAAAGGCAGAGGAAAAAGCAGACGCAAAGCCGAAAACCGCCGATAAGCAAAAGCACAAAAAAGTCGCGAAAAAGCAGACGGGACAGAAAATAGATTTAAGCAATATAGACCATTCAAACACTGAGGAGGAATATATTGTAAAGACCGAGGAAAGAAAACGCTATGTCGATACGCGTCAGACGGTTGTTGAGATTGACAAAATCCAGCAGCGCGAGCGCATAGAGGACATGGTTTCCGATAATATCAGAATAAACGGCGGCAGAAAGAACAAGAATAAGAGAAGCGGCAAAAACCGTATGCAGCAGGAGCTTAAAGAAAAGCCGAAGATGAAGGAAAAGCCGAAGCCGAAGGTAATAACCGAGGTTGAAATCCCCGAGGCTATTTTGGTGGGCGATTTTGCCTCGAAGATTGGCAAGAGCGTTGCCGAGATTATGAAAAAGCTTATGGCGCTCGGCGTTATGGCGACAATGAATCAGGCGATTGACTTTGAAACGGCGCAGATTATCGGCGAGGACTTCGGAATTACCGTAAATCAGGAGATTGTTCTCACGAAAGAGGAACGCCTGTTTATGGATATTGAAGAGGAAGATAAGCCGGAGGACTTGGTTCCGCGTCCGCCTGTCGTAGTCGTTATGGGTCACGTTGACCACGGTAAGACGTCGCTGCTTGACGCGATACGTCATACGAGCGTAACCGATACCGAGGCGGGCGGAATTACGCAGCATATCGGCGCGTACAGCGTTAAATTAAACGACAGGGAAATCACGTTCCTTGATACGCCGGGTCATGAAGCGTTTACGACAATGAGAGCGCGCGGCGCGCAGGTTACAGACGTTGCGATACTTGTTGTGGCAGCCGACGACGGTATCATGCCGCAGACGATTGAGGCTATAAACCACGCCAAAGCGGCGGGCGTTTCGATAATTGTAGCAATCAACAAGATTGATAAAGACGGCGCAAATCCCGACCGCGTTAAGCAGATGCTTGTCGAGCAGGAGCTCGTTCCCGAGGAATGGGGCGGCGACACGGTATGCGTTGAGGTTTCGGCGAAAAAGAAGCAGAATATTGACGGACTTCTCGAAATGGTTCTGCTTGTCGCGGATATGCAGGAATTGAAAGCAAATCCGAACAGAACCGCGCAGGGTACTGTAATCGAAGCGCAGGTTGACAAGGGCAGAGGTCCTGTCGCGACCGTGCTTGTACAGAACGGTACGCTTAAGGTAGGCGATTTCATTATTGCGGGAACGGCTGTAGGACGTGTAAGAGCCATGGTAAACGATAAGGGCAGACGCGTTAAATCGGCGGGACCGTCAGTACCCGTTGAGGTGCTGGGTCTTTCGGAAGCTCCGACAGGCGGCGACAAGCTCGTTGTCGTATCGAATGAAAAGCTTGCAAGAGAAGTCGCGGAGCAGAGAAAGCAGGAATTGCAGGAGAATAAATTCAATCAGGTCGTTAAGGTATCGCTTGATAACCTGTTCAGCCAGATTGACGAGGGTAATATGAAAGAGCTTGACGTTATTATTAAGGCTGACGTTCAGGGCTCGGTTGAGGCGGTTAAGCAGTCGCTTGAAAAGCTTTCAAACGACGAGGTAAGAGTAAGAGCAATTCACGGCGGCGTCGGCGCGATAAACGAGTCGGACGTAATGCTTGCGAATGCGTCAAACGCTATTATTGTCGGCTTTAACGTGCGTCCCGACGCGGGCGCGGTTTCGGCGGCTGAACAGCAGGACGTTGATATTCGACTTTACCGCGTAATCTATCAGGCGATAGAGGAAATCGAGGCGGCTATGAAGGGCATGCTTGACCCCGAATACAAAGAGGTTATGCTTGGTTACGCCGACGTTCGCCAGACCTTCAAGGTGTCGGGCGTAGGAACGATTGCGGGCTGTTATGTAACTCAGGGTAAAATTCAGCGTAACGCAGACATCAGAATTGTCCGCGACGGCGTTATTGTTCATGAGGGCAAAATTGACAGCTTAAAGAGATTTAAGGACGACGCAAAGGAAGTGCCCGAGAACTTTGAGTGCGGTCTTGGCGTTGAGAACTTCAATGACGTAAAAGAGGGTGACGTTATTGAATGTTTCGTAATGGAAGAAATTGAAAGATAAAGGAAAGATTATGGCAAGAATAGACAAAATCAATGAGGAAGTACGCCGTGAGCTTGCGGGCATTATCCGTGATTTAAAGGACACGCGCATACCTATGATGACGAGCGTCGTATCGGTGAGCGTAACGAATGATTTGCGTTACGCAAAGGCGTATATTTCCGTAATGGGCGATGAGGAAACCCAGAAAAAAGCCATGGAGGGTTTAAAAAGCGCCGCGGGATTTGTAAGACGCGAAATCGGCAGAAAGGTGGATTTGCGCTATACGCCCGAATTTATTTTCGAGCTTGACAAGTCTATCGAACACGGCGCGCATATTGATGAATTATTAAAAAAATACAAGTAATTTACCATACGGGGAGAGAGATATGCAAAAAGCAATAGAAATGATTAAAAATGCAAAATCGGTTGCATTGTTTCCGCATATAAACGAAGACCCCGACGCAATCTGCTCATGCTTTGCGTTCGCTGAGGTTTTACGGAATATGGGGAAAACGGCAGTCTGTTATATGTGCGATACGATAGAAGAGCATTTGGCGTTTATAGGCGGCGAATACGAGGTCTACGACGAAACGAAGCGGTACAGTCACGACCTCGCGCTTTGCCTTGACTGCGGCGCGATTGACAGATTGGGAAAAAGGGAAAAACTGTTCCATGAAATAGGGAATTCGGTAAATATAGACCACCACTGCACAAACACAAATTTTGCCGATGTAAATTATGTTGACGCCGCCGCTTCGGCGACGGGCGAAATACTGACGGAGCTGTTTTCGGAAACGGGAATTGAAATAAACGACAAAATCGCGCGGTATCTTTATATTTCCATAGCGTCGGACACGGGCTGTTTTAAATACAGCAACGTAACGCCGAAAACAATGAGGACGGCGGCGGCTTTGCTCGAATATGACTTCGACCACGCCGAAGCGACAAGGCTGCTTTTCGATACATATACATTGCCTGTTCTTAAATTCCGTGCTGAAATAACAGGGAATATTCATTCATATGCGGACGGCAAAATAAGCGTTGTTACCGTAGACGACGGGCTTGTTAAAAAATACGGTATTGATATAAAGGAAACGCCGAATATTGTTGACATTCCGCGCCTGATTGCAGGCACGGAAATCGCGGTGTGCATTAAGCATCAAAACGGCGTGATACGGGCAAGCCTCCGCTCAAACGGAGAGGCGGATGTTGCGGCGGTTACAGAGAAATTCGGCGGCGGCGGTCATGTAAAAGCCGCGGGCTGCTCGATTGACGCAAAAACGCTTGAAGAAGCGGAAAAAACAATAGTTGAAGAGTGTTTAAAGGTATTATGAACGGCATAATAGTTATAGATAAGCCCGAGGGTAAAACCTCGCATGACATGGTGTATTTTATGCGCCGTGTGACGGGCATTAAAAAAATCGGTCATACGGGCACGCTTGACCCTATGGCGACGGGCGTTTTGCCCGTCTGTATCGGCAGCGCGACAAAGGCTGCCGATATGCTGACTGCGTCCGATAAGCAGTATACGGCGGAGCTGATTTTAGGCAAAACGACCGATACGCAGGACGCGTCGGGAACGGTTTTAACGGAAAGTGAAGTTAATTTAGCCGATACGGAAATTGAAAACGCCGTAAGTTCCTTTGTCGGCGAAATTGAGCAAATCCCGCCGATGTATTCGGCAATAAAGCAAAACGGGAAAAAGCTTTACGAGCTTGCAAGAAAGGGCATTGAGGTCGAGAGAAAGCCGAGAAAAGTGAAAATCCACGGAATAAATATACTCGGCATAGACGGAAAAAGCGTTAAAATAGATGTTTCCTGCTCGAAAGGCACGTATATAAGAACATTGTGCGCGGATATTGGTGAAAAGCTCGGTACAGGCGCGTATATGAACACTTTAAGACGCACGCAGGCAGGGATTTTTACAATAGAGAACGCATATACGGCAGAAGATATTCAGAAAATGGCAGAAGCGGGGACATTAAACGAAGCGCTTATTCCGATTGACGAACTGTTTTTTGAATATCCGAAAATCGTGCTTAACGAAAAGCAGACGAGGAGCATTGTAAACGGTATAAGAATGACATATCGGGGACAGGCAGGACAGTGCTACAGACTGTATGACGAACAGGGGAAATTCCTCTGTATATCAAGATGCACAGACGAAAAGCTTGTGCTTCAAAAATCATTCTGGAGCTAAAATAATGGGGAAAATGAAAGGGAGGCGGCATAAATTTGGATATAATTCACGCGGAAAAAATCGTTGATTATGACGGTACGGTTGCCGCGCTCGGTAATTTTGACGGACTGCACATCGCGCATAAGGCGATTATAAAAAGCGGCATTGAATACGCGAAGCAAAATAATTTGAAATCGGGCGTTATGCTGTTTGAGGAAAACTCAAAGGAAGTTACGGGCACAAAGCATATTGAAATCATAACGCCGAATAAAATGAAGCTGGAGCTTTTGGAAAAAGCAAATACGGATTTTGTGTATATCAGGAAGTTTACGCGCGAGTTTATGCAGGTATCAGCCGAAGATTTTGTAAAGCTGCTGGTTAAGAATTTAAAGGTCAGGGCTGTCTGCGTGGGGTACGATTACAGCTTTGGATATAAGGCGCAGGGCGATGTTGAGCTTCTTAAAACACTCGGCAAAAAATACGGCTTTCGCGTGTTTGTCACTGACGCGGTGAAAATTGACGGCGAGATTGTGTCGAGCACGAGAATAAGAGAGATGATAAAAGCGGGCGAAATTGAAAAGGCAAATAATTTCCTCGGCAGAAGCTTCTGCCTTGAGGGAAAGGTGGTAAAAGGACTGCAAAACGGCAGAAAAATGGGTATTCCGACCGCAAATACCGAATATGACAGCAATGTGGTTTTGCCGAAGGAGGGCGTTTATTTCGGGCTTACATACGTCGGTGAAAAACCGTTCAAAAGCGTAATAAATATCGGCAGAAACCCGACTTTTAACGCCGAAAAATTAACAGTGGAAAGCCATATCCTTGATTTTAACGGGGATATTTACGATAAAAACATACGCGTGTCGTTTGAAAAACGGATACGTGATGTTATTAAATTTAACAGTATAGACGAGCTTAAAAATCAGATAAACGCGGATATTGAGAAGGTAAAGGAGTTTTAAAATGTTTACA
This sequence comes from uncultured Lachnospiraceae bacterium, assembly GCA_964496015.1. Lineage (GTDB taxonomy): Bacteria > Bacillota > Clostridia > UBA1381 > UBA1381 > JALEPO01. The sequence goes on from CAZBXN010000001.1 coordinate 28,043, forward strand.
AGCATAATTTTAGCGGCGGGAATGGGCACGAGAATGAAATCGGATATGCCGAAGGTTCTTCATAAGGTATGCGGAAAACCGCTCTGTAAGTGGGTTATTGACGCGTCGAAAACTGCGGGCGCGGACAAAACGGTAACGGTAGTCGGTCACGGCGCGGATATGGTAAAGGAGCAGCTTGGGTCTGTTACGGAATACGCGCTTCAATCGGAGCAGAAGGGAACGGGTCACGCCGTTATGCAGGCGGTTGATTTTATCAGGGACACTAAAGGCAGCGTTGTGATTTTAAACGGCGATACGCCGCTTATAACTGCCGAAACGATTGAAAAAGCTGTTGAATACAGCCGCGAAAACGGCGAACAGGCGACGGTTATTACGGCGATTTTGCCCGACGCGACGGGTTACGGCAGAATTGTCCGTGACGAAAACGGCGGCGTTTTGAAGATTGTCGAGCAAAAGGACGCGTCAGACGAGGAAAAGAAAATAAACGAGGTAAATTCGGGAATGTATGTTTTTGACGCGCAGTCGCTTGTTTACGCGCTTGAAAAAATTACGCCGAATAACGCGCAGGGCGAGTATTATCTTACCGATACGCTTGAGATTTTATTGAAAGCGGGTAAAAAAGTCGGCGCGTATGCGATTGAGGATAACGACGAAATCCGCGGAATAAACGACCGTGTTCAGCTTAGCGAAGCGGAAAATATTATGCGAAAGAAAATCAACGAAAAACATATGAAAAACGGCGTAACCATGCGTATTCCCGAAAGCGTTATAATTGAAGACGGCGTGGAAATCGGACGCGATACCGAGATTTGCCCGAACGTCACGATAAAATCGGGCACGAAAATCGGCTCGCACTGCGTTATCGGACAGGGTAGCGTGCTGGATAATGCGGTTATTCATGACGGCGTTGATATTTTGAGCTCGGTTATATTAAATTCGGAAATTGACGAAAATACAACGGTCGGACCGTTTGCGTATGTGCGTCCGAATTGCAAGGTCGGAAAGAATGTAAAGGTAGGCGACTTTGTTGAGCTTAAAAATTCAAATATTGACGACGGCACGAAAATCTCACATCTTACATATATCGGCGACAGCGACGTCGGCAAGCGCGTTAATTTCGGCTGCGGCACGGTTACATGCAATTACGACGGCAAGAATAAATACAGAAGTACGATAGGCGACGATTGCTTTGTCGGCTGTAATACGAATTTTGTGTCCCCGATAAATGTCGGAAACGGCGCGTACATAGCCGCAGGCTCGACGATTACCGAAGATATTCCCGATAAAGCCTTGTCAATCGCGAGAGCGCGGCAGGTAAACAAAGAAAAATGGCAGGACAAAAGGGACACTAAAAAGGAATAGAAAATATAGAAGCTGTTGTCATGGCAACAGCTTTTAGTAACAGGGATAAATATTGCGGAGGAAATTACATGTATTTGATTGTTGGGCTGGGAAATCCGGGGCGTCAATATGAAATGACGCGTCATAATATCGGATTTCATACAATAGATTATATCGCAGACCAAAAAAAGGTTAAAATAAATAAGTTAAAGCATAAGGCGCTTTACGGGGAAACGGAAATATGCGGCGAAAAGGTTTATCTTATAAAGCCGCAGACCTATATGAATTTAAGCGGCGACAGCGTTATTGAATTTGCAAAATTTTATAAAATTCCGCCCGAAAATATTATCGTGATAAGCGACGACATATCGCTTGACACGGGACGCATACGCGTGCGCGAAAAGGGCAGCGCGGGCGGTCATAACGGGCTCAAATCCATAATTTATCAGCTCGGAAGCGATAATTTCCCGCGCGTAAAAATGGGCGTGGGTTCGCCTGCTCATGCGGATTACGACCTTGCCGATTATGTCCTCGGACGCTTTTCAAGGGACGAAATCCCCGTTATGGAGGACGCGATTATTCGTGCGTCAAAAGCCGTTGAGGAAATAATTAAAAACGGGGCGCAGTCGGCAATGAACAAATATAACGCAAAGTAAAAGACTGAATAAAATCGCCCATCTCACTAAAACCAATCAAGAGGGACACTAAAATGGATTTTTCCGATATGTTAAAAGACTATCCGCCGTATAAGGGGACAGTAAAAAATCTGAATAATACGCCCATATCTGTCGCGGGAGTTGTCGAATCGGCGCAGGGACAGCTTATTTATGCGCTCGGAAAAGAAAACGCCTCGCGCGCCGTTGTTATAACGTACAGCGATATGGAGGCGCGCGCCATGTATTCGGATTTGTCGCTTTATACGGATAACGCGCTTTATTTCCCGTCAAAGGAGTATGTTTTTTACAATATTGAAACGACGGGGCACAGGAACGAGCATGACCGTTTGGCAGTTCTCGATAAAATCACGGACAGCGATAACTGCATAGTTGTGACGAGCATTGACGCTGTTTTGCAATACACTGCAAAACGCGAGGAATTCAGTAACAGCGTTATTGATTTTGAGCTTGGAAAGCGGTTTGATTTGGAACAGCTTACCGAGCGGCTTGTTGAAATAGGCTACAGCCGCGAGGATATGGTCGAGGGCGTGGGACAATTCGCGGTGCGCGGCGGTATTCTTGATATTTTTTCGCCCAACGCCGAAAATCCAGTCCGAATTGAATTTTTTGATGACGAAACCGACTCGATACGTTCGTTTGACGTTTATACTCAGCGTTCGCTTGACAAGCTCAGTTCCGCACGGATAATACCGACGGTTGAGGCTATTTTGTCAATGGACAAAAAGCGCGAAATTGTCGCGTTTCTTGAGGACGAAGTCAGAAAGGCAAAGCGCAGGAAAGCCGATATGACGGAGTTTATAAACACTGTAAACGCCGATATTGAAAGCTTTAACGAGCGTCATTATTTTCCGTCAATCGACAAATATGTTTCCATGATTTACGGCACGGTTCCTACGGTGCTTGATTATTTTGACGAAAACGACCTTGTTTTTGTGATTGACCCCAAACGTATTGCCGAGCGCGGCAAAACCTTTGAATGGGAAAAAGGGGAAATTATAACCGAGCTTAAAAACAAGGGCGTTTTGGGGACACAAAAATCTATCAGGGTGTTTTTGCACTACGCCGAGGCGATAGAAAAAATGACGCGCAAAAAAGTTGTGTCGATAGACGTTTTGTCCCATACGCGCACAGATTTTAATTACAGGCATCTTGAAACCTTTATTACGAAAACGACGATTTCATTTCACGGCAAGATTGATTATTTATACGAGGATTTAAAGTCGTGGCAGGAGAAAAATTATACTGTAGTAATTTTGGCGTCCACGCGCGGACGCGCGGAAAATCTTGCGGGTGTTTTGCGGGAACGCGGAATAAAGGCGAGATTTATAAACGGGGACGCTAAAATTGATGGCGCAGGGGACACTAAATTCAAACAGGGTGAAACCGTAATTGTCAGGGGAAATCTCAATAAGGGCTTTGAATATCCCGACATTAAATTTGTCCTTGTATCGGACAGGGAAATTTTTGAGAGCAAGAAAAGCCGTCAGAAGAGAAAGGCGGATAATACAAACAGGATAAAATCGTACACCGATATAAGCGTCGGCGATTATGTTGTTCATCAGACGCACGGAATAGGTAAATATATGGGGACACAAAAAGTGACGGTCAACGGAATTACAAAAGACTATCTGAAAATTCAGTACCGCGGAACGGACTCTTTATATGTCCCCATTGACCAGCTTAATATGCTGTATAAATATGTCGGCAATACGGAAAAGGAGCTCAGGTTAAATAAGCTTGGCGGCGCGGAATGGAATAAAACGAAACAGAGAGTTAAAAAATCAACCGAGGATTTGGCGCGTCAGCTTGTCGCGCTGTATGCCGCGCGCGGAAAAATCAAGGGTCACGCGTTCAGCCCCGATACGCCGTGGCAGCGCGACTTCGAGGATACGTTTGAATACACCGAAACCGAAGACCAGCTTCGTTCGATTGAGGAAGTCAAGCAGGATATGGAAAGCGAAAAGCCTATGGACAGACTTCTTTGCGGCGATGTGGGCTTCGGCAAAACGGAGGTTGCGCTCCGCGCCGCGTTTAAGGCGGTCAATGACTCCAAACAGGTCGCGTACCTTTGTCCGACGACAATCCTCGCAATGCAGCATTACGAAACGTTTTTAAAACGTATGGAAAATTTCCCCGTAAAAGTTGAAATGCTTTCGCGTTTTCGGACGCAGACGCAGCAGAAAAAAATACTTAAACAGCTAAAAGACGGAGAGATTGATGTTATAATCGGAACGCACAGAATCTTGTCAAAGGATTTGGAATTTAAAGATTTGGGGCTTTTAATCGTGGACGAGGAACAGCGGTTCGGCGTCGCGCATAAGGAGCGGCTCAAGGAACTTAAAAAGAATGTAGACGTACTCACCATGACGGCGACTCCGATACCGAGAACGCTGCATCTTGCAATGACGAGCATACGCGACATGAGCGTGCTGACCGAGCCGCCCGAAAACCGCTATCCTGTTGAAACCTATGTTCTGGAGGATAACCCTGCCGTGATTTTGGACGCGATACGCAATGAATTGTCGCGCGGAGGTCAGGTTTTCTACCTCTACAACCGTGTTCAGGGCATTTACCGAAAAGCGGAGTGGATAAAATCGCAGTTCCCCGACATAAATGTTGCGGTCGGTCACGGCAAAATGAAGGAGGACGAACTTGAGGACATCATGTATGACATGGTAAACGGCAAAACCGACGTCCTTGTCTGCACTACCATTATTGAAACGGGGCTTGATATTCCGAATGCGAACACGATTATAATTGAAAACGCCGACAAAATGGGATTGGCGCAGCTTTACCAGCTCCGCGGGCGCGTGGGACGTTCAAACCGCATAGCGTATGCGTATCTGACGTACCGCAGGGACAGCATTTTGTCGGACGTCGCGTCAAAAAGGCTTCGCGCGGTAAAGGAATTTACCGAGTTTGGCTCGGGCTTTAAAATTGCCATGCGCGACCTTGAAATCCGCGGCGCGGGCAATATTTTGGGCGCGGAGCAGCACGGGCACATTGACACGGTCGGCTATGACATGTACTGCCAGATATTGAAAGAAAGCGTCAGCGAGGCGCAGGGCATTGAAACGAAGCCCGAGATTAACGTGTCGGTTGATATTGAAATTGACGCATATCTGCCCGAGGACTATATCGGAAACCACAATCAGCGCATTGATATGTATAAGCGTATCGCGGCGATTGAAACGGAGGAGGATAAATTTGAGGTCGAGGATGAGCTTATTGACCGCTTCGGCGACATTCCAAAGCCCGTGCAGAATATTATAAATGTTGCGTCGCTGAAATATCCCGCGCGAGAGGCGGGAATTTACGAAATCGCGCAGCACGGGAATGTTTTGCAGCTCAAATTTAACGAAAATTATGTGTCGGCGCAGCTTATAATGGGGCTTGACAAGAAGTTCCCGAGAAGAATTAAGCTTCTCGCGACCGAAAAGCCGACGGTGAATATCGCGCTGAAAGGCGAGGAAAAGAATATCACGGAATTTATTGACGGCGTGATTGCCACGGTAAAGGAATTGGAGGAAAAAACCGAAGAAATCGATATTTTGATAAAATAACCCTTACGTTAGCAGAGTGGGGGTTATTTTACTTTTGCAGTAAAAACTATAAGAATCATACCAACTAAGAAAATCAATCTCAAAGCTTTATATATGAAAAAGATTTTACCGCGCTTTAAAATTCAAAAAATCGGAAAAATTTTCAAAAAAATTTAAAAAACTACTATTATTTTATAATAATTTATGGTAGAATAATATTAAAATTAAAAGGAAACGAAGTGGTGGATATGACAAAAACGGCAGTTACGATAAATTCGCGCCGATATGACGTCGTGGCGGAGGAGAGTGCGGAATATATTGAAAAGCTTGCGGCTCATATAAACGAGAAGGTTGAGCTTGTGCTGAGAGGCGGAAAAAACATAATCGGCGAGCGTCCGATTGTTCTTGCCGCGCTCAATATTTGCGACGAATATTTTAAGCTTCGCGACGACCGCCGGGCAAGCTCGGCAAACAGCGAGAACAGACGCCTGAAAGCTGAAATAAAAAAGCTGCGCGCGGAACTTAACGCGCAAAATGAAGACAATCAGATTTCTATTGACGAAACGGAAATAAAGGCGGAAAAAACCGACGCGGCAAATAAGCTTGACAAGGCAAGCGCACAGATAAAATTCCTTGAGGGACAAGTTACGCTCCTGGAGGGCAAGCTGAAAAAAATGGAAGAGGACTACGCGGCGCGCGAACAGGAAATTCTCGATATGATAGACAAGGACACGAGATGATGGAATTACTTGCTCCTGCGGGGAATGCGGCGTCGCTTCACGCCGCCGTGCAATCGGGCGCGGACGCGGTCTATATCGGCGGCCCGAAATTTAACGCGAGAAAGTCCGCCGATAATTTCACGATTGGGGACATAAAAAAATACAGCGATTACTGTCATTTGTACGGCGTTGACGTGCATGTCGCGTTTAACACGCTGATTAAGGAAAAAGAGCTTCCGTATATTGCGGAATACGCCCATGAGTTAAACGACGCGGGCGTTGACGCGCTGATAATTCAGGACTTGGGCGCGGCGGAGATTATAAAAAAAGCCGTTCCCGATATGACGCTTCATGCGAGCACGCAGATGACGGTTACAAGTCTTGACGGCGTGAGATACCTGGAGGACATGGGATTTTCGCGCGTGGTTCTTGCGCGCGAGCTTTCAAAAAACGAGATTGAATATATCTGCGAAAATGCGGAAGCCGAAATTGAGGTTTTCGTTCACGGTGCGATTTGCATGTGCTATTCGGGACAATGCCTGATGTCAAGCATTTTCGGCGGCAGAAGCGGAAACCGCGGCTGCTGCGCGCAGCCCTGCCGTTTGCCGTATGATTTGCTTGAAAACGGCAAAAAGACGGACAGCGGCTGTATTTTAAGCCCGAAGGACATGGCTCTTATAAACGAGCTTCAAAGCCTGCGCGGCATAGGCGTATCGTCGCTTAAAATCGAGGGCAGGCTCAAAAGCCCCGAATATGTAAGCGCGGTCGTCGGGATTTACAGAAAATATCTTGATAATACAAAGCCTGCGACAAAAGAGGACATGACGGAGCTTAAAAACGCGTTTTCAAGAAACGGCTTTACTGACGGATATTTTACGCAAAATCTCGGAAGCGGTATGATGAGCGGCGAAAGTCCGTCAAAAATCAGCTCGTTTTCCAACGCGGCTTTAAAAAGAGCCGATATAAATTCAAACATCAGAAAAATCCCGATAAATATTTCGGGGACACTAAAACAAGACGCTCCGCTTGAAGTAACGCTGCGTGCGAGGGACACTAAAAGCGGGGACACAAAAACAGGTCATGCGGCAGGAACGCTAAAATCCGAAAAGGCGATAAACAGACCGCTTGACGAAAAACGCCTTACAGAACAGCTCGGGAAGCTCGGCGATACGCCGTTTGAGGCGGTTGATACAAAAATCAGTCTTGACAAAGGAATAACAATTCCCATAAAAGAAATAAATGCGGTAAGACGCGCGGCGGCAGGGGAGCTTACACGGGAATTAAGCAGACGTCCGATAGGGCGCACATGCGAGGTGAAAGCCGAAAGCGTTAAGCGCGAAAAGCCGCCGATAATTTTGACTGCGGAGGTAAGCACGGCTGAACAGGCAAAAGCGGCAGTCAGAAACGGAATAAAAATAATTTACGCGCCGCAAAAAATCATTGGGGACATAAAAAAATCAACGGATTTGAGCGGGGACACTAAACTTACAACAAAGACCTCGGAAATATTCCGAAAGGAAGACGTAAAAACCGATGGCGTTCTTGTATCGTCGCCCGCGGCGGTAAGATATTACGGCGGCAAAGAAATTTACGGCGATTTCAGACTTAATATATTTAATTCAAAAACGGCAAATCATTTAGGGACACTAAAAATGATAACTCTGTCGCCCGAATTGAATTTAAGCGAAATACGCGATTTAACCGAAAATACTTTATCGGCGGTTGAAATAATCGGTTACGGCAGAATACCGCTGATGATTATGAAAAACTGTCCCGTTAAGGCGGCAGGAAAATGTCAGAAGGGCAAAAATATTTATACCCTCCGTGACCGAAAGAATGAGGAGCTTCCGATTGTGTGCAATGAGGACTGTACCGCGAAAATCCTTAATTCAAAGCCGATTTATACGGCTGATAAGCTTTACGACATAAAAAAATTGAAAATAAATGCGATAAGATTGATATTTACTGTTGAAAATTTTACACAATGTGATAAAATAATCAGTGTATATAAATCCGCGCTGTACGGTGAGGACTATTCTCACACGTTGGAGGAAAACTCTTTTACGCGCGGGCATTTGTACAGAGGAGTGGAATAATGGCTGAGTTTATTTTAGCCTCCGCGTCGCCCAGACGCAGCGAGCTTTTAAATAATATAGGAGTAAAATTTGAGGTTGTCGTTTCCGACGCGGACGAGGGCGGCTTGTCAAAGGACGCGCCCGCGCATATATATGTGCAGGAGCTTGCGCTCTTAAAAGCGGCGGCTTCGGCAAAAAAACGGCTTAAAAGAAAAAATGCGGTCATAATAGCCGCCGACACGATTGTGACGCTTGACGGGAAAATTCTCGGAAAGCCGAAGGACGCGGAGGACGCGGCGGAAATGCTCAGAAGCCTTTCGGGACGCTGTCATGAGGTTTTAACGGGCTATTGCGTAATGAGGATAAAGGACGGCTTCACCGTCTGCAATGCGGTAAAAACCGAGGTCAGCTTTAAGGCATTGGACGAGGACAAAATATCAGCCTATATAAAAACGGGCGAGCCGCTTGACAAGGCGGGCGCATACGGAATACAGGGCTTGGGCGCGCTCCTGATTGACGGCATAAACGGCGATTATTTTAACGTAGTGGGACTGCCCGTATCGGCGCTGTCAGATACGTTAAGGAATGAATTTGGAATAGATTTATTGGAGGAGTAAGAAACATGGGAGTATTTTCAAAGGACGTAGGAATAGATTTGGGAACGGCGAACACGCTTGTTTACGTAAAAGGAAAGGGGATAGTGGTTCGCGAACCGTCCGTTGTCGCGATAGACAAATATGTAGGCAAGGTATTGGCAGTCGGCGAGGAAGCGAACGAAATGATAGGCAGAACGCCTGAAAACATAGTGGCGGTGCGCCCGATGAAGGACGGCGTTATCGCTGATTTTGATATTACGCAGGCGATGATTAAGCAGTTTATAAAGGAAGCGAATATCAGCAACGTGTTTAAGCCGAGAATTATCGTATGTATTCCCTCGGGAATAACAGAGGTTGAAAGACGCGCGGTTGAGGAAGCGGTTATTCATGCGGGCGCGCGCGACGTCGTGCTTATCGAAGAACCCATGGCGGCGGCAATCGGCGCGGGACTTCCCGTTGACGAAGCGACGGGCAGCATGGTGGTCGATATTGGCGGCGGCACAACGGAGGTTGCCGTTATATCGCTCGGCGGAATTGTCGCGTCAAAGTCGATACGAATTGCGGGCGACGCTCTTGACAGCGCGATTATGAATTATCTGAAAAAGGAACACGGAATAAATATCGGCGACAAAATGGCTGAGGAAATTAAAGTATCGGTAGGCTCGGCGTATGAAATGCCCAAAGAGGGAACGTTTGAGGTCAGGGGACGCGACGTTTCAACGGGACTTCCGAAAACTATTGTGATAAGCGAGGCGGAAACAAGAGTCGCGATAAGCGAAAACATAAACGAGATGATTGAGGCGATTAAATACACGCTTGAACACACGCCCCCCGAACTTGCGGCGGATATTATGGAGCGCGGCATTACGCTTACGGGCGGCGGCGCGCTTATCAGAGGTCTTGACAAGCTCATAACGCACGTTACGAAAATCCCGACGCACGTAGCGGAATATCCGCTTGACTGCGTTGCGGTCGGAACGGGAAAATCACTTGACAGAATAAAACAGCTTATAGCGGCAAATAAAAATTGACCCGAAAGGAACTTCAGATAGATGAAAAAAGGAAAAACAGTTGCCGCGCTTGTGACGGCGGGTGTGATGCTGTGTATAATTATAGCGCATTTTACAGGTTCAAATCCTGTTTCAAATACAATTCGGACAATCTGCTCTCCCGTGGAAAGCGGTTTTGCTTTTTTGTCAAACAAGCTTTGCTCCACGGTTGAATTTTTATGGGAGATGGACGGCTACAAAGAGGAAAACGAAAGGCTTGTAAGGGAAATTAACGAAATTAACCGTCAGTCGCGCGACAGCGCGCAGCTGCGCGAGGAAAACGAGCGTTTGCAGTCGCTTTTGGAGCTTAAAGACAGCATGGAGGGTTATTCGACGGTGGCGGCGTCTGTAATAGCTTATTCGGACAGCAGCTGGTATGACACGATAGAAATAAACAAGGGGCTTATGCACGGTTTGGGCGTGGGAAACACGGTTTTAACGCCCGACGGAATTATCGGTAAAATTACGGACGTGGGTCTTAACTGGGCTACCGTATCGACTGTGCTCAATCCCGATAACGCCATGGGCGTCAAGATTGCAAGAACGGGCGACGCCGCGGTTGTAGAGGGCGACGAAAAGCTTTACAGCGAGGGCTACTGCAAAATGACCTTTATTGACAAGGGCGCGAATATTATTGTCGGCGATTTGCTCGAAACCTCGGGTTCGGGCGGAATATATCCCGCAGGAATACCCGTGGGCGCGATAAGGGAAATCAATTCCGACAACACGGGAATGTTAAATTACGCGACCGTCGAGCCGCTTGTCAATTTTTCAAGATTATATGAGGTGCTTGTTATTAACGGAGAGAACAAATGAGAAGATTGAAGCTTTTTATATGGATAACACTTCTGCTTGTCATAAAAATTACAATAATAAACCGTATCGGGTACTTTAATTATGCGCCCGACCCGCTTTTGGCGTTCGCGATTGCGTATGCGCTGATTGAGGAGGATTTTAATTACGCGGTGGCGGTAAGCGTTATCTGCGGAATGTGCGGGGGCGCGCTCTCAAGCGTGAATTTCCCCGTTTCCGTGCTTACCTACGGCTACGGGGCTGTTGTTATAACGGCTCTTAAAGGCAGGGCAAGGCATATACCAGACTTTGCAAAGACGTATTTTTATACGGCGGTTTTTTCGTTTGCCGAAAGCTCTGTGATGTATTTTGTGATGAATTTATCGTATGACACAAATACATTTTTGACGATAATTCTGCCTTATGTGATATGCAATGTTATCGCGGCGGCGATAATTTATCCGATTGCGAAAAAGACACTTTTGATTATTGACGAAAAGAAGAAGCTTATTCCCGAATGATGTTTTAGAAACGAGGTCAGAAATGCTTAACAGTAAAGCAAGATTTATAATTATTAAAATACTTGTCGCGGTTATGATTTGCGCGCTGTTTTATAAGATGTTTGATTTGCAGATTATGAAGGGAAAACAGTATCTTGAAGTGGCAAACAACAGTCTTATGACGAACATAGTCGAAAAAGCCCCGAGAGGCGAAATAATGGACAGGTACGGCACCGCGCTTGTGTCAAACAAGGTCGGCTATTCTGTTGTTATGCAGAAGGCGGGAATGGACGACGCGGAGCTTAACGAAACAATAAAAAAGCTCCTTGATATTTTATATGCTCATAACTGCGAATATTACGACACTCTGCCGATAAGCTTCGCGCCGTATAAATTCGAGTTTAAGGATGAAAACGGCGACGGCAGTATTGAAGACGAACGCGTAAGCTGGTTTGAAAACAATAAATACAACGACAAAAAAATAAACCAGACCATGGGCGCGGACGCGATTTTAAACGCGTATAAAACCATTTATAATGTAAGCAATACGTATACGGAGGACGAGCAGAGAAGAATTACGGGTATACGCTACGAGGCGGATTTACGCGGATTTTCGCAGACCTCGCCGTTTATAGTCGCGGACGACGTCGGCGTTGACGTGGTTATGGAGATTAAGGAAAGACAAAGCGAATTTCAGGGTATTTCCATAACAAACGATTATGTGCGTCAGTACAATAAGCCGGGGCTTGCGACGCACCTTTTGGGCAGAATAGGCAAAATCGACCAAAAGGAATATGAGGAGCATAAAAACGAGGACTACGGCTATAATGACATGATTGGCAAGCAGGGCATTGAAAAATGGGCTGAAGGCTATTTGCGCGGCAAGGACGGAACGACGGGTTCGCTGAAAAAAGTCAGCGGAAACAAGGTTATAAGCGCGGACGACGTCGAGCCTGTACCGGGAAATTACGTGGTGCTTACGATTGACAGCGAATTGCAGGAGGTCGCCGAGAAATCTCTTGAAAAGACAATAAAAAGTATTCAGGCGTCGGGCGGCAGAAAAGCCAAGGACGGCGACGACTGCAACGCGGGAGCGGTTGCGGTAATCGACGTTAAAACAGGCGATTCCCTCGCGCTTGCGTCAAATCCGACATATGATTTATCGAAGTTTAACGAGCAGTATAACGACCTCTTAAACAACAGTGTCAGCCCGTTTGTAAACAGAGCTGTGAGCGGTCTGTACAGCCCGGGTTCGACCTTTAAGCCGCTTACCGCGATAGCCGCGCTCCAGTCGGGAAATCTGACCCGATATGAAACGATAGAGGATAAGGGCGTTTATAAAGCGTATGAGGGCTATCAGCCCGCCTGCTGGATTTGGAATGAATACAAGCTGACGCACGGAAAACAGAATGTCACGCAGGCGATAGAAAATTCCTGTAACTATTTCTTCTATGAGGTCGGCAAGCGAATGGGAATTGACACGCTTGACGAATATGCCGCAAAGTTCGGTTTGGGCGAGCTGACGGGAATAGAGCTTAATGAGGAAGCGTCGGGACATATGGCAAGCCCCGAATATAAAAAGGAAATCATAACGAATGTGACAAGCCGCGACTGGTACGGCGGCGACACGCTTCAGGCGGCTATAGGTCAGTCGCTGAGCCTGTTTACGCCGCTTCAGCTTGCAAATTATACCGCGACAATTGCAAACGGCGGCACGCGCTTTAAGGTAAACCTCATAAAAAGCATACGTTCGTCAAGCGACGGCAGTATTATAAAAGAATTTATCCCGCAGATAGAGGACAGCCTTGATATTGACAAGGATATTTTAAACGCCGTAAAGGGCGGCATGAAAAAGGTTGCCGACGAGGGAAGCGCGGCGGAATTGTTTGCCGATTATCCGATAAACATAGGCGGTAAAACAGGTACGGCGCAGCTCGGTAACGGCTCAAACAACGCGGTGTTCGTCGCGTTCGCGCCGTTTGAAGACCCTGAAATCGCAGTCGCAGTCGTACTTGAACACGGCGTAAGAGGCACAAACGCGGGATATGTGGCAAAGGATATTTTTGATAAATATTTCGGGCTGAACGAGCAGGCTTCGCCGTCGCCGAAGGCAGCGGCAGAACCTGAGGATTGATTTTGAGAAGGAGGAGAGTATATTGGAATTGGTCAAGTTAAAAGGCACGGGCGACGGAGTAAAAATATACTTATCCGCCGACGAGGACATTTCAAACGTCATGCGCGCTTTGCATGACAAGCTTGACGCTTTCCGAAAGTTTTTCGGCAGCGGTCACTGCAATATATATATAATAGGACGCGAGCTCGGCGAAAGCGATAAAATGCGCCTTGAAGCCATAGTTTCCGCAATTCTTCCCGAAAGTACCGTAAATTACGGCGAGCGGAAATTTTTCAGGTCGTTTTTGCAGAAAGAGGACGCGGCTCCCGAGGAAACAATAGAGCTTGAAAAATTAGAGGAGGCGGCGAAAAAACACGCCGAGGAACTGGAAAACGCTGATAAGGACGAGGAAATTCCGTTACGTCAGATTAAAGAGGTAGTCACCTCGAATTTTAAAAGCAACCGCGCCCGATTTTACGAGGGCGTTGTAAAAGCGGGCAGAATTGTGGAGTCTGACGGGCATCTGCTGCTCATGGGCGACGTCGAGGAGGGCGGAAAACTAATCGCCGTAGGCAATGTAATTGTTATGGGCAATGTTTTCGGCGAGATTGAAGCGGGCTGTATGGGAAACAGTCAGGCGTATATCGCCGCGCTTGATTTGTCGCCGTCAAAAGTGACGCTTGCAGGGGTTTCGGGTGAAATCCCGAAACGCGGGGAGGACGAAGAAATTGAACCCGAAAAGGCATATTTGATAAATAATGAAATAAAAATTGAAAAATTTTGGTTAAAGTGATAGACAAAACGAATTTTTTGTGATAGAATATTATTGGAATATATTCGAGGAAATTACATAGAGGATTTTATTTATGGGAGAAATCATTTTGATTGCGTCCGGAAAAGGCGGCACGGGTAAAACCACGGCTGCCGCAAATATCGGTACTGCGCTTGCAAAGAGCGGAAAGCTCACGGCGCTTGTCGATATGGATATGGGACTGAGAAATCTTGATGTCGCGCTCGGGCTTGAAAACGAGGCGGTTTATGATGTTTTGGATATTATAGACGGAGCCTGTTCGGTTGACGACGCGCTTATTAAGGATTTAAGGTGTGAAAATCTGTATTTTATTCCCGCTCCTCAGACGAGAGCGGCGGCGGATTTGGACGAGAGTAAATTTACCGCGCTTTGGGATACCTTGAGGAACAGGTTTGATTACTGCATTATTGACGCGCCCGCGGGCATTGACGGCGGATTTTATTACGCCATGCCCGGCGCGGACAGGGCGGTTATTGTGACCGTTCCCGAAACTGCGGCGCTGCGCGACGCGGACAGGGTAATTTCAATACTTGAGGACAGCGGAATAAGCGATATACGGCTTGTGATTAACCATGTCAGGGTTGATATGATAAATCAGGGAATAATGATGAATATTGACGACTGTATGGATATTCTGTCAATACCGATTATCGGGATTGTGCCCGACGACACCGAGCTTTTAATATCGGGTCTGAAAGGCGAAACGGCGGTTTCAAACCCCAAATCCACGGCAGGTATGGCATTTTCAAATATCGCGGAGCGTATAGAGGGTCAGAATGTGCCTATTATGGACTTTTATATGAAAAAAGGTATTTTTAAGAGGTTAAGACATCTCTTTAAAAAATAAACATCAGGAAGCGGCAAAATTAACGTATTAAGGAAAAGGAGGCATTATTGTGAACATTGCACTTATCGCACATGACAAGAAAAAAGAATTGATGGTTCAGTTTTGTATAGCGTACAAGGGAATTTTATCCCGTCATTCGCTCTACGCAACAGGAACAACGGGAAAATTGGTTATCGAAAGTACAGGTTTAAATGTTTATAGGTTTTTATCGGGTCCGCAGGGCGGCGACCAGCAAATCGGCGCGAGAATAGCTTACAATGAGATAGACTTGGTTTTATTCTTCCGCGACCCGCTTAACTCGGAAAGCTACGAACCTGATGTATTCTCGCTTTTGAGATTGTGTGATATGCACAATATACCGATTGCGACAAATCTGGCAACCGCTGAGGTTGTTATACACGGTCTTGAACGCGGCGACCTCGATTGGCGTGATATTGTCAATCCGAAAAAGTAAATGCTTGAATAACGGGACTTTGCCTGTTATTGAAAAATTACCCTTGACAAACTTTTTTACATGTGGTATTATATCAATGCGAGCAAGGGCGTTCGTTCTGTGGAGAACGAATGCCTTTTTTGAATAATTTTGGAGGTAATGAAAATGGCGACAAAGCAGGATATATTAAATATGATTGCAGACGAGGACGTTCGGTTTATCCGATTGCAGTTTACGGATATTTTGGGACATATGCGCAATATGGCGATAACCACGTCGAAAATCGGGGACGCGCTCGACAATAAATGTATGTTTGACGGCTCGTCGATTGAGGGGTTTGTGGATATTGAGGACAGCGATTTATTCCTTTATCCCGACCTTGATACGTTTACGATTTTCCCGTGGCGTCCGCATCAGGGAAAAGTTGCGCGTCTTATCTGCGATGTGTATAAATCGGACGGCACGCGTCTTACGTGCGACCCGAGAAAAATTCTGATGGATACCGTAAAGGAAGCGCAGGATATGGGCTATACGTTTAATATAGGTCCGGAATGTGAGTTTTTCCTGTTTAATACCGACGAAAACGGCAATCCGACAACCAAACCGCATGACGACGCGGGATATTTCGACCTTGCGCCGCTCGATAACGGCGAAAACTGCCGCCGCGATATTTGCCTGACGCTTGAGGAAATGGGCTATATTGTGGAGTCCTCGCATCACGAGTCGGCAAAGGGACAGCATGAAATTGTTTTTAAATACGGCGATGCGCTTACGACAGCCGACAGGATTGTGACCTTCAGAACCGTTGTAAAAACGATAGCGAAGCGCAACGGTCTGCACGCTACATTTATGCCGAAGCCCGTGCAGGGTGAAAACGGCAGCGGTATGCACCTTACAATGTCGCTCTTTAAGGACGGGAAAAACGTATTTTATAATGAAGAAAACCCGTCCGAATTGTCGGACACCGCGCGGCAGTTTGCTGCGGGACTTCTGCAATATACGCCCGATATGGCGTGCCTTACAAATCCGACCGTAAACTCATATAAGCGTTTTACGCCCGGATTTGAAGCGCCCTGCTATATTTCATGGTCGGACAAAAACAGAAGCCTGCTTTTAAGAGTTCCGACGGCAACCGAGGCGGAAAAAGCGCGGATTGAGCTGCGTTCTCCCGACCCGACGGCAAACCCGTATCTCGCAATCGCGGCTTGCTTAAAGGCGGGCTTAATGGGAATAAAGGACAATTTGACGCTGCCGCCGAGTATTGACGTGAATGTGTACAACCTGTCTCAGAAGGAGCGCGAGGAGCTGGGCGTTAAGCAGCTCCCGATAAGCCTTAACGAAGCGGTTCGGATTGCGAGAAAGTCGGAATTTGTGAATAATCTGCTCGGCGAGGAGCTTGCGTCGCGGTATTTTGAGGCGAAGGACAAGGAATATGACGAATACAGAAAAACAATAAATCAATGGGAAATTGAAAAAT
>CAZBXN010000002.1:0-40031 GCA_964496015.1 uncultured Lachnospiraceae bacterium
TGCTCGGTATCGGTAAGCTGTCGCCGACCGTCGCCATTTCAACAATTTTGATTTCGCAGCTTCTTGTCGCCGCCGTCATTGACGCGTTCGGTCTTATGGGCAGCGAAAAAATCGCGTTTTTATGGAATAAATATGTGGGTCTTGCGCTGATGATAGGCGGTATGCTGCTGTTTAAATGGAAATAATTATTTGCACAGCTCCTTTGCAAGAGCGTCAATCTGCGTCATACTTGTATCGTCAAGCGCAGACTTAACCGTAACCGCCGTATCGCAGAAGGTCAGATTTTTGCAGCCTTCAAGCTTCTGTTTCATAACCTTGGCGGCAGTGGAAGCCCACGAACCGTTTTCGATAAAACCGATTACGCGATTTTGGAAATTCCGTTCCGTCAGATGATTTATAAACTCGTTCATAAACGGGAAAATATCAGCGTTATACGTTGTTGTCGCGAGAACGATTTTGCCGTAACGGAACGCGTCCTCGACATTTTCAGCCATATCCGAGCGCGCCAAATCGCTTATAACAACTTTCGGGCAGCCGTAAGCTTCAAGTTTTTCCTTTAGCAATTCAGCCGCCTTTTTCGTGTGACCGTAAACGGAGGTATACGCAATCATAACGCCGTCCGTTTCAACACCGTATGACGACCATGTATTATACAAGTCAATATAATAGCCGAGATTTTCCGTCAAAACCGGACCGTGGAGCGGACAAATTTTTTCAATGTCAAGCGCTGCCGCCTTTTTCAGAACGTTTTGCGCCTGAGCGCCATATTTGCCGACAATGCCGAAATAATATCTTCTCGCCTCGCACGCCCAGTCCTCGTCAGCGTCAAGCGCGCCGAATTTACCGAAAGCGTCAGCCGAAAACAGGATTTTGTCCGCGCTGTCGTAGGTCATGATAACCTCGGGCCAGTGAACCATGGGCGCGCCGATAAAATTAAGCGTATGACTGCCTAAATTAAGCGTGTCGCCGTCTTTTACGATTATGCGTCTGTCGGCAAAATCCGTGCCGAAGAACTGCCCCATCATCTTAAACGCCTGAACACTTGACACGATAACCGCGTCCTTATACTTGTCCGTAAACTGCGTAATGCAAGCCGAATGGTCGGGCTCCATATGCTGGACTACAAGGTAATCGGGCGTTCTGCCGCCGAGAGCGTTTTCAAGATTTTCAAGCCACTCTGCGCCAAAATGCGCGTCCACAGAGTCCATAACCGCAATTTTTTCGTCAATAACCGCGTATGAATTATACGCCATGCCGTTTTCGACAATATACTGTCCCTCAAACAGGTCAATATCATGGTCGTTTACGCCGATATATTTAATGTCCTTTGTGATATTCATGTAAATTTCCCCTTTTCTTGTATAATTTGTGAAAATTATATCACACTTTCTCTATAAAATCAATATCTAAGTATTGAAAAATAAAGAAATTCATAGTATAATGAATTAAATTTACGAAACACGAGGTGAACATATGAACAAAATCACGATACATACCGCCGAGGTGTCAGACGCGCTCGGCGATTTATACGGAATATTTTTCGAGGATTTAAACCATGCCGCGGACGGCGGTTTATATCCCGAGCATGTCAGAAACGGAAACTTTGAATTTTCGCCGATTGACAATCCCTCATACCGCGCACTGACGGCATGGAGCAAGGTAGAAAGAAACGGCGCGAAGCTTTCGCTTTCGGTTAAAACGGCAAATCCCGTCAGCGAAAAAAATCCGCATTATCTCACCATGGAAGTTTATGATACGGGCAGCGGCGCGGGAATTTCAAATGAGGGCTTTAACAGCGGAATACCCTGCAAAAAAGGCGAAAAATACATATTTTCATGCTTTGCAAAGTCAGAGGGCATGACTCTAAATATCGCGCTGGAGGACGTTTACGGCAAAATTTACGCCGAAAAATCGTTTGAGGTACAGTCAGACGGCTGGCAAAAATACAATCTGACGCTTACCCCATGCGAAACCGATTACAGCGCAAGGCTCGTAATTACCGCTAAAAACCGCGGAATTGTCAGCCTTGACGCGGTATCGCTGAAGCCTGCCGATACCTTTAAAGGTCACGGCTTGCGCAGGGATTTATGCGAGCTGCTCGCCGACCTAAAGCCGAAATTCATGCGTTTCCCGGGCGGCTGTCTTATTCATGACGGCTCGCTTAATTCCGACGACAGGAACTCGACCTACCGCTGGAAAAATACAATCGGTGCACCCGAAAGCCGTCCGTCAAGGCGCAATAACTGGGGCTATAACCAAAGCCTCGGACTGGGCTATTACGAATATTTTGTTCTCTGCGAGGACTTGGGCGCAAAGCCCATACCAATTTTGCCCGCGGGCTACAATCCGCACAGCGGCGAGGGCGTGCCTGTCTGCAATTTGCAGGAATGGATTGACGACGCGCTTGATTTAATCGAATTTGCAAACGGCGATACAAGTACAAAATGGGGCAAAATCCGCGCGGATTTGGGGCACGAAAAACCGTTTAATCTCGAATATATCGGCATTGGCAACGAGGAGGTCGGACAGGAGTTTTTTGACCGATATACGTATTTCCATAAGGCGATACGCGAAAAATATCCCGATATAAAAATCATCAACAGCAGCGGTCCGTTTAACGCGGGAACGGAGTTTGAACGCGGCTGGAATTCAGCCCGCGATAACGGTTCGGATTTGGTAGACGAGCATTATTATATGTCTCCCGAGTGGTTTTTGGCAAATTGCGGCCGCTACGACAGCTATTCGCGCAGTGACCCAAAGGTATTCCTCGGCGAATATGCGTCATGGGGAAACACGTACTATAACGCGCTTGCCGAGGCGGCGTATATGACAAAGCTTGAACAGAACGCGGCTGTCGTAAGCCTTGCGTGCTACGCGCCGCTTTTTGCAAACGCCGATTATGTGAACTGGCAGCCCGACATGATTTGGTTTGACAATCACAGGTCGTTCGGCAGCGCAAATTATTATGTGCAGAAGCTTTTTATGAACAATCAGGGAACGCATTTGTTAAAACTTGACACGGAGGGCTTTACGCGAAAAACCGTTCTCGGCTCGCCCATGATTTCGGGAAAAATCGAGCTTGAAGCGGAGGACGGTGTAAAGGCGGAATTTTCGGATATTACCATTACCCAAAACGGCAGCGAAAAGCGGTTTGATGACATTTTTGCAGACAGTGAAAAGGTGTATATTGACACTGTGGACGCGGAAAATTATACAATAAAATTAAAGGCGAAGAAAATATCAGGTTCAAGAGGTTTCAGAATTAAGTTCGGCAAAACGGACGACAAGAATTTCATTGACTGGACGCTCGGCGGCTGGGCAAACGGCGACTGTCAGATTGAAACGAACATAAACGGCAGAACATCGGGGCTAAAGCATAAGGTCTTTTCTGCCGTGACGGGAATTACGTATGATTTGAAATTAGAGGTAAGCGGCAGAAACATAGCGGTTTATATTGACGGCGAAAAGCAGTTTGACGTAATCGACCGTCAACCCGTCATAAATGAAATTTACCTCACGTCAAGCATTGACAAAAACTCGGGCGAGGTTATATTAAAAGCCGTAAATGTACAGGATATGCCGACAAAAGCAGTTATAAATATTGACGGTTCGGACAATGTCAGCGGTAAGATTTTTGAAATATCGGACTGCGCGCTTAATGCGGAAAACAGCTTCGGCAATCCAAAAAATGTATATCCGTCAGAACATGAATTTAATTCAAAATCCGAATTTGAATATACATTTAAACCGCACTCCGTGACAGTATTCAGAGTGAAATAATAAAAAATAAAGCAGGGACAGTCCTTTCGGCTGTCCCTGCTTTATTTTTATAGCTCTTTTTCTTATTTTCCCACGCAGAATTCATGGAAAATCGTATTTACCACTGCTTCCGATACGGTTTCGCCCGTAATCTCGCCAAGGCTTTCTATTGCGGCGTTTATGTCAATCGACGCTATATCGGACGGCATTCCCGCGTCTATCGCGTCAACTGCCCGCGTAAGCGCGGCAGACGCGTCAATTAGCGAGGCTTTGTGGCGCATATTCGTTATAACTGCGCCTGAGCCGCTTTCGATTTCGCCAAGACTGTAAATATTCCGTATAAGCTCAGGCAGTCTGTCAAGCCCGATACCCGTTTTCGCGCTGATTTCAAGCACGGGCGACTTGCCCGCCTTTGCCTTTACCGCTTCAAGATATTTGCTTTGCCCCAAATCCGTCTTGTTAATTAGAATTATCCTGTTTTTGCGGCGCGTTGCCGACAATACCTCCCTGTCCTCGTCGTCGAGCAGTCCGCTGCCGTCCAGCACTGCGATTACAAGGTCGGCGTCCTCAATCGACTGCCGCGATTTTTCCACTCCGATTTTTTCAACAACGTCCTCCGTCTGCCGTATCCCCGCCGTATCGACAAGCAGCAACGGTATTCCGTTAAGATTTATATATTCCTCGATTATGTCGCGCGTTGTTCCCGCAACGTCGGTTACAATCGCCCGTTCTTCTCTTGCCAGACTGTTTAAAAGCGAAGATTTTCCGACGTTCGGCTTGCCGACTATCGCAGTTTTTATGCCGTCGCGCAGGATTTTTCCGCTGTCGGCGGTTTGTAAAAGCTTCTCTACTCTGCGGCGGCATTCTTCACATACGTTTCTTATGTCGTCCGTCGTCACGTCCTCCAAGTCCTCGTCGGGGTAGTCGATTATAACCTGCATCTGCGCTGCCAAATGCACAAGCTCCTGTCTTACGGACGCGATTTCCTTCGACAGCGAGCCCTGAAGCTGCGACAGCGCGTTTCTTTTTGACAGCTCGTTTTTTGAGTTAATTATGTCAATTACCGCCTCCGCTTGCGACAGGTCAATTCTGCCGTTTAAAAATGCGCGTTTTGTAAATTCGCCGGGCTCCGCAGGATACGCGCCTGCTTTTATTATGCAGTCGAGCACATTCCTTGACGCCGTCATTCCGCCGTGCGTGCTGATTTCCACCACGTCCTCGCGCGTGAAGGTTCTCGGCGCGCGCATAACGGTCGCCAAAACCTCGTCCACCTTTTCGCCTTTTTCATTTCTGATAAAGCCGTAATGCACCGTATGCGACGGCGCGTCCGAGAGCCTGTCCTTTCCCGAAAAAACCTTGTCCGCAATTTTCACCGCGCCGCTTCCGCTGACGCGTATTACAGCAATCCCGCCCGTTCCGACTGCGGTTGAAATTGCCGCTATTGTTTTTTCCATAACATCACCCAATCCGTTCCTTTAATTTTTCCAAAAGCTCATAAGGCGCTTTTAAATCGCCCAATTTTACATCAGGTCTGTTTGCGCCGTGAAAATCGCTTCCGCCCGTCGGCAAAAGCGACAATTTACCGCACAGTTTAAAGCACAGCGCCGAAAATTCCTCATCATACGCGCTATAAATGCTTTCAACCCCGTCCAGACCGCAGGTTTTCAGCGTTTTAAGCATTTCGTAAAGCTCCGTTTCATCTCTCGTTATGAATATCGGGTGCGCCAATATTGCAAGTCCGCCCGCCGATTTAATCATCTCTATACACTCTTTCGGCGTATATGACAGCCTCGGCACATAAAGCGGTTTGTCCTTGCCTAAATATTTTGAAAACGCCTCGTTTGTGTCCTTTACATAACCCTTTTTCACCATTGCAATCGCCATATGCGCCCTGCCCGTGTTGTTGAGCGTCGCGCCCTCTTTCTGGCTCAAAATATCTTCTTCCGTTATGTCAATGCCGTTTTCGCGGATTTTTTTAAGCATGGCAATATTTCTGTCCGCTCTTGAATTTGCAAGCTTTTGCACCTTATCCGCGAAGGCTTTGTCCTCAATATCAACAAAAAGCCCCAAAATGTGCATTTCGCATCTGAATTTGGCGCTTAGTTCAATTCCCGAAACAGGCTCAACGCCTGTTTTTTCACATTCCTTTTTAAATTCCGTAACTCCCGCCGTCGTGTCATGGTCTGTAAGCGCGGCGGCTTTAAGTCCCGCTTTGCTTGCCAGCACCGCGATTTCGGACGGCGTAAACGTACCGTCCGAGGCGGTAGAATGAATGTGTAAATCAATATTATTTGTCATTTAAAAGCTCCTGCAATTCCTCCATGAAAGTATGTATGTCGTCAAATGACTTATAAACCGAGGCAAAGCGCACATATGCTACTTCATCAAGATTTTTCAGCTTATCCATAACCTTTTCGCCGATTGCCGTGCTTTCAATCTCACGTTCCATAGACTGATACAATTCGCTTTCTATATCGTCCGCGACTTTTTCCATTTGCGCGAGCGAAATAGGACGTTTCTCACACGCCGTGATTATGCCTTTTAATACTTTTCCTCTGTCATACTGCTGACGCGAGCGGTCTTTTTTGATTACGACAAGGGAAATTGCTTCAAGCTTTTCATATGTCGTAAAACGTCCCTGACACTTTAAACATTCGCGTCTGCGTCTTATTGAATTACTTTCGTCCGTAGGTCTTGAATCTATTACTTTAGTTTCGGCAAAACCGCAATATGGGCATTTCATTTGTTTGTCCTCCGATTTTAATGTATTGTCATTATCATTATACAATGCTTTTTTGGAATTTTCAAGCAAATCAGCCCGAAGTTAATTATCCTGTAATCTGTTTGTATCATAATTGCAAAAAAGGCGTACCAAAACAACGTCCTCGCCTACTACCTCTATCGACTGCCACGGAATTACAAGCTCCGCGCCGCCGAATATCCGTCTGAAAAAACAGCCCTTTCTCGGCACGATAATTGCTTCAATATTCCCCGTTTTCTCCGATATTTCAACATCGCTCACATATCCGAGCCGTTCTGCCGTTGTAATGCTTATAACCTCTTTCTGACGTAAGCTGTGCCCCCGAAACATATAATCACCTCATATCATTTTATGAGGTGATTACTGTTTTTATTCCAATACGGGCGCGGTCATTCCGCTGTAGACGGGTACTTCATACGAAAGCGGTGTATCGGGGAATTTATTAAACATTCTCTCCATGGTCGCCGCCTGCTTGACCGCCCATGAAATATCTGTCGCGTAGTGATGCTCTGTCGGATTGTCGGGGTTCCAAAGCATTTTATAAAGCGTGTTCTGCGCGCCGTCCGCGCTGTTTATATAATGCTCGCTTATCCACTCCGCGCCGCCGCGTATCGCGCTTCTGACACTCGTCCAGCCCTGCTCATATGCGCGCTGCGAACCCGACGCCACTGCGCTTGAATCATACGCGCCTATACCGAACACATTATATACCGTTTCGCCGTTATACTGCGTTCCCTGCGCAAGCCGCGAAGTGCCGTTACCCGTTTCAAGACAGGCGTGCGCAATAAGATATACTTCGCTCAGTCCGAACTCATTCGCCGCGTCAATAAACGCTCTGCCCTGCCCTCTGAGTATTCCCTTATCGGCAAGGAAATTATTCAGCGTTTCCTCGCTTATTCCGTTCGGAACGGATAAATCAAGGAACTGGTATTTATACGCGCCCGTGTAGAACTGCGAGGGGTCTGTATATTCCATAACCTCTTCCTCGGACGCGTCGCGCACGCCGCCGTTTCCGTTAAGCTTCGGCGCGGATTTCAGCCGCATTTGTATTTTTGTCATCTGTTCAATAGTCATATCGTATGTTTTGTAATTAATGCCGTCCGATTTTGCCGGCGATATATTGTTAAGGTCGAGCGCGTCCTTCTCGTTCGACGGGAACACCGTAATTTCTATGTTGTCCGTTTTGCCGTTTGTTGACGATACGGTGATTGTCGCCTTTCCCGCTTTTATTCCTTTGACGCGTCCGCTCTGTCCGACCTTAGCCACGCTTTCGTCGCTCGACTGCCATATAAGCGGAGCCGCGTTTTTCGCGTTCGTGGGCTTCGGCACTGCGGTAAGCTGTAGATTTTTTCCCTCTGTTACGCGGTTGTTTTCTTTATTTTGAAGCGTCACTTCCGTGACCTCCACTGACGGCTTGCTGACCGTAACATGACATATTCTTTCATATCCGCCGTCATACGTTTTTGCGGTTATTACAGCCGTGCCGGGTTTTACGGGTTTCACTCTGCCGTTTTCGTCAACCGTCGCCGCGTCCTCGTTGTCCGACGACCACGCTATTTTTTGATTTGTCGCATTCTCGGGGAAAACCGTTGCCGTAAGCAGATGTCCCGCGTCGTTTGTATAAAGCCTGATATTCGTTGTCGGCAAAAAAAGCCCCGTCACGGGTCTGACTACCGTCAAAACCGCTTCCGCGCTTTTGCCCTCCGACGCGAGCACAGCCTTAATCTTCACCTCGCCCGCGTCCGTTGCAGTGATGTTTCCGTTCTCGTCAACAGACACTATATCGGGATTTGAGCTTTCCCATTTAATCGTTTTATCTTCAAGATTTATCGGGTAAACACGCGCCTCTATTTTCAGGTTCGCCCTGCCGTTTTCAAGACGGGCCGCGCCGTCCGTCCAGCTAAGCTTTACGACTATATCAAAATCCGTCATATCAAATCCGCTGAAATGCGGCAAAACCATAGCGCACGGCATGTCTTTTACTTCAAGCCCGTCCTGTCCGCTGTCCGTACCCTTTTGAAATACCAAAAGCAGCGCAGAAAGCGCCGCAACAATAATAACGGCGGACGCGATAATCATACGCTTGTCCGTCTTTTTCACTTTTTCAAGCAATTTTTGTTTTATCGCCCTGAAATTCATCTTTACCTTCCTTATCAGCATAAATTGCCGAATGAGGAGCATTTGCCCCCACATTCGGCATCTGAAAAATCAATATCCCAAATTCTCGGGAACAAGAACAATCGTAATTCTTTTCGGGAAATAATGGCAGCCGTCAACTATGCTCGTCACATTGCACACGCGCGCCGCAGAATGACATTCGGAGCAGGTCATGCAATCGTCAGTCGCACACGGCGTTTTATGCGTAATGCGTCTTGCGTTCATCGGCGCGATTGACTTTGCGCGCTTTATTCCCTCCTCGACATTTTCAACAATCTTATTTACTCCCGCGACAATAATTACTTTCTTGGGTCCGAACACAATCTGACTTGTGCGGTTGCCCGTGCAGTCGATATTTACAAGCTGTCCCTCCATTGTAACCGCATTTGTGCTTGAAACGAACACGTCCGCCGTGTAGCCCTCGCGGTATTTATCGAGCATAGCTTCAAAATTCGGCGTATTGTAGCGGTCGATAAAATTATATTTATCGCTTCGGATTTCGTCAAGAATACCCGTTTCATTCAGCGTTACGCTGCCGCCTACCGCGATTTTCGAGCCCTCGGGAATCATGTCCATAACGATTTTTCTCGCCTCGTCCTTATCCTTGGCGTATTTTACGTCAAAATCTCTTTCCTTTAAGACCTCTGTAAGCTCCTTGATTTTCAAATTATTTGCCCATAGCTGAACCGCGTCCATAATATGTACCTCCTGATTTTAATTTGTATACTTCTATTGTACAACATAAATCTCCAAAAATCTATAGTTTTTTGAAAAAACATATAAAATAAACACATATTCAAATATGAATATGTGTTTCTGGCGACCCGGATGAGGCTCGAACTCACGACCTCCAGCGTGACAGGCTGGCGTTCTAACCAACTGAACTACCGGGCCATTTAAAAATGACTACTTGTCTATTATACATGGAATTTGCCGATATGTCAAGAGGATTTTTCGTAAAAATCCGTCTTAACGGCAAATACCTAAGGAGCGGACGCTGAAAATCCGCTCCTCTTTTGGTTTTCCGTCCTTATTTTTTAAGATGAAACGCTTCTTCAATCTCATCAATCTGTTTTTGATTTATAGCTACCAATTCGCCCAAATCCTTTGACGCGATAATTGCGCGCGCGCTGTATTCGGCTACTTCAAGCCTGTCAAACGCGTTTAACAGGCTGTTACCCGTTACAATTACGCAGTCATTCTGAACAATCGCAATCGGCGTGTTCTCTTTAAATACGTCCGCCGTTTCGGCAGCCTTTAAGTAATTCGAGCCAAAGTCCAGCTTCGGGATATTCCGCATTAAAATATAGCTCTCGGGAATTGTTCGGGAATCAAGAATTTGGTCAGTTACCACAAACGCCATAATGCACGGCGGATGCGCAATAATTATCGAATTTATATGCGGGTGCTTTTTATAAATCTCCCTGTGCAGTTCAACGGAACGGCTCGGGATTTTGCCTATTTCTTTATAATTGCCCTCGATTTTTACAATATCGTCCACATCAAGATATTTTCTGTCCTTGTCGCAGGGCGTGATTATAAAGGAGTCGCCGTCAAGTCGCTGCGAAAACGTACCCTGCGTGCTTGTGAAAAGCTGCTGGTTATACGCGCGCTTGATGAGATTGCACATCTCGCGTCTTGCGTTCTTCTCAACGCTTGTTATCTTGTTCTCGACAAACTCGTTCATCTCGATATGCTGACGCGATTTGTACCATTCAAGCTGGTCCTCGGTAAGTGAAATGGGCGTTCCGATTTTGTTTGCGTCAATTTCAAGCCTTGCGCAGAAATCAAGCGTTTCAAACGCCTTGAACGCTTCAAAAAGCGAGGTCGAACCGACTACAACGCCGTGATTTTCAAGAACTACCGTATTAAAGCCCTTTTTAAATTCCTCCGCGATTTTTTCGCCCAAATCCGAGCTTCCCGGTAAGCCGTACTTTGCAAGACCTATTTCACCGCATGAGAATTTTACATTCGGAATAAGGCTCGTATTCGGCATTTTACGCACAATACTGAACGCCACCAAAGCCGGCGGGTGCGCGTGCAAAACCGCTTTCAAATCGGGACGCGCCTTATAGATGTTCTGATGAAACGGGTACTCGCTCGACGGCTTATGATTACCTATAATCGTTCCGTCGGGCTTTATGCAGACCATGTCGTTACGCGTCAGGCTTCCCTTGTCGATACTTCCCGGGGTTATCCAAATATCCCCGTTATCGTCAAGTATTGACAAGTTTCCGCCCGACATTGTAGTCATGCCGTAGCTGTAGATACGCTCCATAATCATGACAAGCTGGTCTGCGGGGTGCAGCATTTCCATATTCATTTTCTTTCCCTCCTGTTTTTTTATCTGTTAAATAAATTTTCCGCTCTTGCATATAAATCGGCAGAGGTTGTTGTGTCCTCTCTGTTTATTCTGTTAAACGGCACTGCCGTGCTGCCTTTATACACGTTAACGCCGTAATTTGTGCTGAACGATATTTTATAGCCCGCGTTTTTAACCTCCGCGTCAAGCGCGTCCGTATAATATCCGTAGGGCCATGTGATACTTGTCACCGATTTACCCGACGCTTCCTGAATTTTTGCGGCGCTGTTTTTTATGTCGCTCACAATATCCTTGGACGCATATGGGTCGTTATAAAGCTGTTTTACAAGGTCAAGCGACGCCTGATGTACCTTATCGGTATGATTTCCTATTTCTATAAGCCCGCAGTTTGCCATTTCGCGTATCTGGTACGAAGACAAATAGCCGTAATGATTTATTTTCGAGCCTATCATATACATGCTCGCCTTTGCGCCGTATTTCTTCAAAATCGGCATAGCGTACGTGTACCAGCCCGAATATCCGTCGTCAAAGGTAAGCAGAAGAATTTTTCTTCCGTTTAAATTGTTCATATCTTCATTGGCAAGCTCCGACGCGGTAATTGAAATATATCCGTTGCTTAAAAAATACGATATATCCGACTCAAGCTGTTCGGGCGAAATGCAGTACGCTCCCCACCTTGAACTGTCCTCCGTAATATCATGATACATAATTGACACGACCTTGCATGACGCGTACGCCGATATATTGCCGATTAAAAGAACCAGCATAAGCGTCAGCGCAAACAATCTTTTTTTCATGATGTCCTCCTCAAAGCTTAAATTATTTCTTGGTTATATTTTACTTCTTTTTGCTGTTTTTGTCAAGCCGTACTATCCGTCAAATCACGCTTACCGCGTGACGCGTCGCATGGCAGTTTACATTTACTGCCACGGGCAAACCCGCGATATGCGTGGGATACGTTTCAATATTCACGGCAAGCGCGGTTGTTGTACCGCCCATTCCCTGCGGACCTATTCCAAGCTTGTTTATCGTATCAAGCAGTCTATGCTCTAAATCCGCATAAAACGGCTTTTCGTTATGTACCGTAATATCGCGAGTCAGGGCTTTTTTGGAAAGCTCTGCCGCCTTATCCATTGTGCCGCCTATTCCGACGCCGATAACCATTGGCGGGCACGGGTTTGCGCCCGCTTTCCTTACGGTATCAACAACAAAATCAATCACGCCGTCAAGCCCGTCCGAGGGATTTAACATTTTAAGCGCGCTCTTGTTCTCGCTGCCGAAGCCTTTGGGGGCAAATGTCAGCTTTATTTTATCGCCCTTTGCAAAATCGTAATGAATAACCGCGGGCGTATTGTCCTTTGTGTTTACGCGGTCTAAGGGGTCGGCAACGACGGATTTCCTCAGATACCCCTCCGTGTAGCCCTGCGCCACGCCCTTATTTATTGCGTCCGTTATCGTATCGCCCTCAACATGAACTTCATTCCCGATTTCAACGAAGAATACTGCCATACCCGTGTCCTGACAAATCGGCACTTCCTTATTGTGCGCAATTTCGGCGTTTTTTAAAAGATTATTTAAAATTCCGCGCGATACCTCGGATTTTTCTGTTTTCAGACTGTTTGTCAGGGCTGATTTTATATCGCCGTTTATATGACAATTTGCCTTAATGCACATATTTTTTACCGCTTCGGTAATTGTTTCCGATTGTATAATTCTCATTGTTATCCCCTCTTTAAATCAATACCCATGAGCTGAACCATTTCAAGAATTTAGTTACATAATTCACCGACACGGGGTGTCCCGCAAGCACGGGATAGAACATGACAAACAGTATAACCGCGAGAGCCGCGTAAATAAACGCGCCGACAATTACCGACTGCTTTGTTCCGAATTTGATTTTGCCTATCGTTTTAAGCGTCAGTTCATTTTTATCATCCTTTGCCGACTTATAAATCAGATTTACGGAATATCCAATCATAAGCGCAATAAACGGAACCATCGGGAAATAATGGTAAATGAAGGTCAGTCTTGTAATCGGAATCCAGAATATAAGATTAGCAATATATCCTATAGCCAAAAATGCCGCCGTTTTATTCCTTTTTGCAAACGCCGCGTATATCATGTACAAAAACGCGGGTATTCCTATCCACCATACAAGCGGATTGCCGAAGGAGCTTATTCCCTCCTTGACGGTATCGGAAATTGTTCCCGAATAATACCAGATAGGACGCTTCATTATAATCCACTCATACCATACCGACGAATAAGGGTGTGTTGAACCGAGCACCGTCTTTGAATGGTAGGTGAAAATATTCTGCTGATTTTCGATTATCGTTTTGAAGCCGTGCGCGTCGGGCGCTTGCAGATACGGGATATACGACAGACAGTATATAGCCGCAGGAACAAGCACGAAGAATATGCAGCACCATAATATTGTTTTTATAAAATACGGCTTGAAATTTTCTGTTATAAAGCTATGCTGTATACCGTTCGTTTCACCCTTCGGATTTTTCAGCGCGTACAGATATTCCGCATAACGTCTGTACATTACAATAAAGAATATCACCGCAAGTCCCGCGCCCGCGTAAATTCCCGTCCATTTGCTCGCGATACCGAGTCCCATGCAGACGCCCGACAGCGCCAGAGGCACAAGCGTCTTTTTAAACGGCGTGTCGTAAAAGCTCACCGCATAATATTTATACATAAAATAATACATCAGTATTACAAACGTCGTGATATACACGTCAATTGTCGCGATACGCGTCTGGGCGAAGTGCATGAAATCGAACGTAAACAGCACGCACGTCACAAGCGCGAGCCACGATTTATTCGTGAGACGCTTTGCAAAAAGATACATAAACGGAATCATAAATATTCCGAACAGCGTGCCCGCAATTCGCCAGCCGAACGGGCACATGCCGAATATCAAAATTCCGAGCGAGATAAATACCTTGCCAAGCGGCGGGTGCGTCCACTCATAAACCGAGAGATGATGCACAAACTCATAAGCCGTGCGCGCGTGATAAATCTCGTCAAAATATGTGCTGTTGCGGAAGCTTGTTCTTTCGGGAATATACCGCTGTTCGTCAAACAAAGCTAAAATTGAGCTGTCAGACGCGTTTGACGGCATTACATATCCGTCCGCATTATCCATAACGGCAAATTCCTTAATCGTAAGATGCTCGCCGTTAGTTGAAAGCGTGATATACCGTGCGTTTTCGGCAATATTTTCCTCCGACCAGTAGAATACCGAGCCGTCCGTCAGATTTTTCCTCATGACAGCATTTCCGTTTTCGTCCTTAAACTCCATATCGAGCGAACGGTTTTCGTTAAGCTCGTATGAACCCAAATAAAACTTGATTTTCTGAACATATTTGCTCTGTCCCAAATCAATCGTTACGGGCGACGCGGCAAGCTCAATATCGGTCTGCGGAGCGTGCATATCGCCCAAATCGTACAGCGCAAAGCACGAATATACGGCAGTAACCGCAATAATCGCGATAATATCGAATTTTGTAATCTTTTTAAACACCTTGCTGACTGCGATTTTATTTTCTTTTACAGGCTTTTGATTATTCTGCCGTTTCGCGTTATTTGCCGTGTTCGCCCTGACGTTTTTATTCTTAACGGCAGAAACGGTATTATTTACAGTCGCGTTATTCAGATAATATTTTTGCGCAATATATATCATATAAACAAAAATTGCAATATTTATAAATGAGGCTACAATAGTGACGGGGCTTTTGAAATATTTATTTATATCCTGCTGATATATAAACAGCACCCATGCCGAAGCGAAGAACTGCGAAAGCGACGCAATTCCGTAAAATACATATTCATGAATATTTTCCGTTGTCATAAACGCCATAAGCAGCAGAAGCATAGCGGGAAACGCGTATCTCTCGTGCATTTTCACCGAAAGCATAAATGTGGAAACCGATAAAAGCGCGCCGATAAAGAAATATTTCCCCTTGCTCTTTGACTTGAAGAAAATATATGTGCAGTATGCGACAATAAGGACAAGCGCGGCATATCCCGCTATATTTGACGCGGTTGTAAGTCCGACCCAGTTTTGTCCGAACGCGCACCAGAAATTGAACGCGTTTATAGTCTTGTACGGGTACGACGCAAGCGTCGCGGTATACTGCCCTATTACGTTGTTAAGTCCGAACGGCAGTGCAATTATGACAAGCGCGGCAATCGCACAAAGTCCCCAGAGAAGATTTTTAAAAAACGCGTCCTTATTGAATTTCGGCAAAAATACATTTTCTATAATTCCGTAAATAATAAGCGGCGTGAAAATAAACGCCTGCGGTTTTACGAAAATGCAGAGCGCAAATATAAAATATGACGGTATCATGCGCTTTTCGCTGATAAAATAAATCATAAGAACGGCAAGTATTGTATAAACCGTGTCAACCTGTCCCCAAAGCGAGCTGTTTAAAATAACAGCGGGATTGAATACGTAAAGCGCGGCAAAAATCGCGCTTACAGCGTCGGAAAATTTCTTTTTCGCAAGCTTGTAAATGAAAATACCCGAGAGCAGGTCAATCACTATTGACGGAAATTTGATAAGCAGATAAAGCGCGCCCTCCTGCGGGTTAAACAAGCTCTTAACCGCGCCTATAATATACAAAATATACATGTAACCGGGCGGATAGTCATGGAAGGACGCCGAGGTATAAAAGCTTGAAATACCGTCCTTAAAAATCATATCCGACCACGCCGTAAAACAGCTCATGTCAGTATCATGACCTCTGTACATTACGGCGCAGATTACGCGCGCGATAAACGCGGCGGCAATAACCGCAATTATATATACCGCGTTATTGTCCCCCTTCTTACCGCTTTTAATTGCGGGAGAAAGCGTGTATTGCCACGCTGCGTAGCCCAAAACGGCATAAAGCGCAATCGTTACAAGAATTCCTGTCATAAATAGTCACCTCATTAGTTTATTTCTTTTTCTAAAATATTATTTTACTATATTTTTGCTGTTTTTACAAGTAAAAAACAGCAAATAAATTTCAAAAACAAATGAAAAAACATTTGACAAACATATGTTTGTGTGTTATACTTTGATTGAAAGGAGCTGATAGGATATGGAAATCAAGGAAAAACTGCGTATTTTGGCAGACTCCGCAAAATATGACGCCTCCTGTTCCTCGTCGGGCTCTGACAGAAAAAACACCGTGGGCGGTATAGGCTCGGGCGCGGTATCAGGAATTTGCCACAGCTTCTCGGGCGACGGACGCTGTATCTCGCTTTTAAAGGTACTGCTTTCAAACTGCTGCGTTTTTGACTGTCAATACTGCATAAACCGCGTTTCAAACGACGTGGAGCGCGCCTCGTTTACGCCGCGCGAAATCGCGGACATGACTATTGAATTTTACAAGCGGAATTATATCGAGGGCTTGTTTTTGTCGAGCGCGGTTGTAAAAAACGCCGATTACACTATGGAGCAGATTATAAAAACACTGTCCATTTTAAGATATGAGTATAAATTTAACGGCTATATTCACGCAAAAGCAATCCCGGGCGCGTCCGGCGAGCTTGTCAGACAGCTCGGCTTCCTCGCCGACAGGGTGAGCGTAAATATAGAGCTTCCGTCGGCAAAATCGCTGTCGGAGTTCGCGCCGCAGAAGTCAAAGGAAAAAATAATCGCGCCGATGAAGCGTATCACAAGCTCAATTTCACAGTCAAGGCAGGAAATAGCCGTGTATAAGCACGCGCCGTCCTTCGCGCCTGCGGGACAAAGCACGCAGATGATAATCGGCGCGACGCCCGAAACGGACAAAAGCATACTTACGCTTACGCAAAGCCTTTACGATAAGTTTTCGCTTAAGCGCGTATTTTATTCGGCTTACGTGCCTATCGGCACCAATCCCAAGCTGCCCGTTGCCGCGCCGCCGCTGCTGCGCGAGCACAGGCTTTATCAGGCGGACTGGCTGCTTCGGTTTTACGATTTCCGCGCCGAGGAGCTGCTCGACGGCGAAAGCGAGAATTTCAGCAATCTCATAGACCCAAAGTGCGAATGGGCGCTCCGTCATCAGGAGCTGTTCCCCGTTGAGATAAATTCCGCGCCGTACAAAATGCTTCTGCGCGTCCCGGGGATTGGCGTGCGCTCTGCCATGAAAATCGTACAGGCGCGCCGAATGACCCGCCTTACGTTTGACGATTTAAAGAAAATGCGGATTTCCATGAAAAGGGCAAAATATTTTGTCGTCGCAGGCGGGAAAACCTTTGGGAATATCTGGCTTCGTCAGGAGCTTGTAAAGCCTATGATGCTGGCTGACCAAGGCGTATCGGGCTACGGTCAGATAAGCCTTTTTGACGAGCCCTCAAAGGAGGTAAAAATAAAATGTCTGACGGGAGAAATGTGATATATTTGTATGACGGCAGCTTTTACGGACTGCTGACGGTTGTTTTCGAATGTTTTTCGCGCCGTATTGTCCCCTGCGGTATAGAAGCGGCTGAAAATGTCCAGCAGACGATTTTATGCGATTACGAGCAAACAGAAACGGACATTGAAAAAGCCCAAAGAGTAGAAAAAACAATTTATGACAGAATGTCCAAAAGAGCGCTGTACGCCGTATTTTTAGCGTACCTTTCAAATACGCGCGGCAAGGAAACCGCTATTTTTGATTTTATCCGCGCGGGTCTTAAATTCGGGAAAAATATAACAAATTATTTAACGCTTGACTGCGTTAATAAGGTCATAACCTCGGCAAAAACAGTTTTCGGCGAAATGGATTTGCTGCGCGGATTTATACGCTTTTCAAAATTGAAGGGCGGGATATATTACGCAAAAATCACGCCGAAAAATAACGTCCTGCCGATACTTGAACCGCATTTCACGGCAAGATACCGCTCCATGCCGTTTATAATACATGACCTCACAAGAAATCAGTGTCTTGTGTATAACGGCAAAAACGCCGTTATACGCAAAACCGACAGCCTGCCCAAAATTGAGCTTTCCGACGACGAAAAAGAATATCGGAAATTGTGGAAATGCTTTTTTGACACAATCGAAATAAAAGAGCGGCATAATGAAAAGTGCCAGAAAACACATTTGCCGCTCCGTTACAGGGAAAATATGACGGAATTTCAAACGCCCGCTCATTAGCGCGGGCGTTTATTCATTTCCTTTTCAATTTCATGTATTTTATTCTCTATCGCTTTTGCCAGTAATACGTGATTTTCCTCATTCATATGCAGTCCGTCAAGCGGCGACGCCTCGGCGTAATCGGCGGCGTTTATAAAATGCGCGCCGTAGGTATCGGCAACAGGCTTTATGTATTTTGCAAGTTCCGCCGATATTTTTATACACCGTTCCGTTCCGAAGATATTTGAAAAATAGTCGTTGTTATCCATTCCCTTATTTATCAGCGTCGGCGAAACCACCAATATTTCAGGAACCCTGCCCGCGTAAATATCGGGATTTTTTGCGATTTTTACAAGCGTTTCCACGCCTCGGGCGATAGTGTGTGCGTTCGCGTTAAACTGACGCTGCATATCGTTTGTGCCGAGCATCAAAATCACCAAATTGAGGGGCTGATGCGTCTGCAAAACCGGCTGAAGCAGCTTTCTGCCGTTAAGCCCGTCGGTAAACGCGTCATCATAGACGGTCGTCCTGCCGCAAAGTCCCTCCTCGATTATTTCATAATCCGCCCCAAGGCTTTTTTGAAGCTCTCTCGTCCAACGGATATTCAGACGGCTTCCGTCAATCGGGTTATGCCCAAAGGTATTCGAGTCGCCGTAGCATAGAATTTTCATATTATCGCGCCCCCGCATTCGTTATTTACCTGTATTGTAGCATAGACGCGGAAAAATTGCAAGCATTATATCACCCTGTCAGAGCCGATAAGATTATGATATTTCAGATAGTCCTGCGGATTTGTGCTGATTATCCTGTCAACGCGTCCGCCGCTCATTTCAAGCGTGATATTATTATAAAGCTTTATATGCCGCTGCCGTATCTGCGTGTTGTCGAAAAAGACAACGTCGGTAGGAATTATTGAGTAGAGCATTTTCTCACCTCCGCTATAAAATCATACATTTTTTCAAGGGCGTCGCTGAGACCGCCAAGACTGTTTATGAGCCCGCATTCCACGGCTTTTTTTGCGAACAGTATACTCCCCACATCATTTGCGATTTCATCTGTCGCAAGCATCAGCTTTTTAAAATTTTCCTCCGTTATATCCGAATTTGACACGACAAATTCCGTTATCCTGTCCTGCATATTTTCAAAGTAGCGAAATGTCTGCGTAACGCCGATTACAACGCCGCTCATGCGGAGCGGATGAACCGTCATTGTCGCCGTCGGCGCGATAAACGAATAGTCGGACGCGACGGCAAGCGGCACGCCTATACTGTGACCGCCGCCCAAAACGAGCGACACGGTCGGCTTTTTCATGCCCGCTATCATCTCCGCTATCGCAAGCCCCGCCTCAACGTCGCCGCCTACGGTATTTAAAAGCACCAGCAGCCCGTCAATCTCGGGATTTTCCTCGACCGCGACAAGCTGCGGCAGAACATGCTCGTATTTTGTGGTTTTATTCTGCGGCGGCAAGACCTGATGCCCCTCTATCTGACCGATAATATTCAGACAATGTATATTCCCTCTGGGGTTTTTCGTTTCAACGCTTCCGAATTCCGTTATATTTTTCCGTTCCTGCTCCGCTATGTCGCTTGTGTTTTCATTTTCGTTTATCATCCGATACACCTCCGTAATTTTATTATAATATTCCCGCGTGGATTTATACATACATAATATTTGGATTTTTATATAATAAAAAAAGACCGAAAGCGGCATATATACCGTTTGGTCTTTTTTGCGGCAATATTTATTAAAACGGAGGTTTCTCGTCTATAAACTCTTGTTCAGTCCAATATTTTTTATATTCCCTTTCTAAATCGGCAAGGGCTTCATACAATGTATATTTCGTGCTTACTATATTGTCAAGCAGTCCTGCCATTACCGAAAGCCAGATTTGACGCTGACGGCTTTTAGTCGGAAGAAGCATACGTCTGTCAAGATAAATTGATATATTATTTGCTACGGTTTGAAGGTTATTGTTAAAAGCAAAGTCCTCAACTTCTTTGATTACCTCTTCGGGGGACATATCATTCTCTTTTGCATATTCTTCAAACAACTCATCTAATTTTTTTGATTTGAATTTCATCTTTATCCGTCCTTTCTCGTATAAAAAATGCGCGGTGCATATCCGCGCCGCGCATAAAAACGCGGCTTGGATTTTAATGCTACCACACATTTTTATTTTGAATTCGAAACATTCCAATATAAAGGTATTTCACTCAATTTATAAAGCCTGCGTTTTATGTAAAAAACACATACTCTTTACAAAGGAATACGTAAATCAGAATATCCAAAAAAGAATATTCAAATACTATCTAAATTATTCAAAATAAAAATTGTGGTATCGTCCTTTCGGACAATCATATTATACCAACATTTTTCCCGATTTTCAATAGAAAATTTAAAAATATTTCCGTGAGTTTCGGATACTTCGTAAAAATGTTGCATTTTTTGGGAAAGTATGCTATAATAGAACGATACGAAAAGGAATGGTTATTTATGGATATTACAGAGCAGCTTATTAAAAAATCCTGTTCCTCCACAATATACAAGCGCGGCGCGGAATATTTCCGCGAGGGGCGCGTGCATTTGAGGAAGCGGGAGGACAATTTAATAACGGCAATCGTTGACGGCGACGAGCTTTACAACGTTCAGGTAAAGCTTGACGATAACGGAATATCCGATTATTTCTGCACCTGCCCCTACTACGAAACCATGAACACAATGTGCAAGCACATTGTTGCGACGCTTAAACAGCGCATGGCTGAGCAGGAGGAGGGCGTTAAGTTTGTTGACGAAAACGACAAGCTCGCGCAAATTCTTTGCGGCGAATTTGCCAAAAATAACGCGGAGGAATATATCCACGTGCGTTTTTTGCTGTATATAAACAGCGCTTCCCTGCCGCTTGGCTACGGAATGTCGCTTGAAATAGGCAGCAGCGTAATTCAGGGAATTGAAAATTTTCTCGACTGCTATAATAACGGCAGCTCATTTTCATTTGAGCGCGGAATAAAATACGAGCCTCACATCACAAAATTCCCGAAATATGAGGAGGAAATAATAAAAATTCTCGCGGAATCCTACGAAAACCGCTCCTCGGAAAGCATGTTTTACACGAAAGCCGCGTACCGGACAAGCTTCGGCGCGAGGACAATGCAGAGAATACTGCCGCTTTTGAAATACGTTGAATTTTCCGTCACTCTTGACGGCATGAATATCGGCGAGCTTAGAATTGAGGAGGAAAATCCCGATATAATCGTGGATATTAACGCGTCGGACGGCGAGATTTCCCTTACGGTAAGCGACCGCGGAATTGCGCTTACGCCCGACGGCGAGTGGTTTTTATACGAAAACGCGATATATCGCACGACGGAGGACTGGCGCGGATATTATATTCCGATTTATAACTCCCTCGCCTCCGAGCGGCGCACTCAGATAAGCTTTAAGGGCGACAACACCATGCTTTTCGCCACTCACGTGCTGCCGAATATCAGGGATAAGCACGGCGTGGTCACAAACGGCATTGACGACATGGTAATAAACGAAAACCCGAAATTTGAGATTTTCTTTGACGCCGCGCGCAACGGTATAACTGCGGTAATAAAGGCGAATTACGGCACTATTCCGATTATTCTGCCGTCAAGCGAGCCCCTGATCTCGAAAAAAATCATTGTCCGCGACTTTGACGCGGAAAACGAAATTCTCGGATTTTTTGACGATTTTTCGGTTTTGGACGGCATGTATACGCTTTATTCGGACGATTTAATATACAATTTTCTCGTAAACCGTCTGCTTTTGCTCGAGGATAAAGCCACGCTTTATTATTCCGACAGGTTTTCATCTCTCAGAATACCCGAAAAAGCCGATATTAAGGCGACTGTCAGCTACAGCAGCGGCATTGATTTACTGGAGGCGGGCTTTGAAACAAATCTCACCTACGAGCAAATCTGCGGGATATTGAACGCCGTCAGGACAAAAAAGAGCTTTTACCGCCTTTCAAACGGCAGATTTGTCGATTTGGAGGATTACGAAAGCCGCACGGTGTTTAATATTCTGAACACTCTCGAATTTTCAAACGCCGACATAAAGAGCCGCGTAAAGCAGCTCGCGCCTTATCAGGCGTTTTATCTCGACGCGGTGAGCGGCGTTGAAAAAAAGCAGAGCTTCACGGAATATATAGAAAATATCAGAAACACGGAACCAAAAATCCCCGACGGGCTTCAAAACGTGCTGCGTCCGTACCAGAAGGACGGCATAAAATGGCTTTGTCAGGTCAGCAAATTGGGCTTAGGCGGAATTTTGGCAGACGACATGGGCTTAGGTAAAACCTTACAGGTTATCGCGTACATTCACGGCGAAAAGCCCGATAAGCCCGTGCTTATCGTAACACCGAGCGCGCTTACCTACAACTGGAAAAGCGAAATCAGGCGGTTTACGCCCGACGCGCAGGCGCTGATTATCGACGGCTCAAAGGAGGAGCGCGAAAAGCTCATAAAAACAATAGACGGCTATGAGTTTATAATAACCTCATACCCGATTTTGCGGCGTGACATCGCGCTGTATCAGGAAATCGAGTTTGAATACTGCTTTATTGACGAGGCGCAGCATATCAAAAACGCCAAAACCATGAACGCGCGGAGCGTCAAAAAAATAAACGCGGAGCGCAAATTTGCGATTACGGGTACGCCGATTGAAAATTCGCTGTCGGAGCTATGGTCTGTTTTCGATTTTGCAACACACGGATATTTATACGATTTGCGTAAATTCAGGGTAAAATACGAATACCCCATAATGAAAGAAAAGGACGCGGAAGCGGCGGAGGATTTAAAGGCGCGGATAAAACCGTTTATACTGCGCAGAATGAAATCGGAAGTATTAAACGAGCTTCCCGAAAAAATCGAAAACACGATTTACGCGGATTTGACGCCGCAGCAAAAGGACATGTACGCGTCATATCTCGCGCTTGCAAAAGACCAAACAATCGCGCTTTTAAACCAAGGCGGACAGAATAGAATACAGATTTTGGCGCTGCTTATGCGGCTAAGACAAATTTGCTGTCACCCCGCGCTGTTTGACGAGAATTACGCAAGCGGCAGCGGAAAGCTTGAACTTTTAATGGAGCTTGTCGAAAACGCGATTGGGTCGGGACACAGGATTTTGGTGTTCTCGCAGTTTACGTCCATGCTCAATATCATCAAAAAAAGCCTTGACGCTAAAAAAATCTCGTCCTTCTATCTCGACGGTCAGACGCCGTCCTATGAGAGGGCGGAGCTTGCCGACCGCTTTAACGGCGGCGAGCGCGACGTATTTTTAATATCGCTTAAAGCCGGCGGCACAGGACTAAATCTAATCGGCGCGGACACGGTAATTCACTGCGACCCGTGGTGGAACCCCGCCGTTACCGACCAAGCGTCCGACCGCGCGTACAGAATAGGTCAGACGAAAGCCGTGCAGGTCATAAAGCTTGCCGCGCGCGGCACAATAGAGGAAAAAATACTTAAACTGCAAGAGGCAAAGCGTTCCCTTGCAGACGATATTATACGCGAAAACAACAGCGCGTTCGGAAATATCTCTAATGAAGAAATATTATCCCTGTTCGAGGATTAAAATACACAGATGAAAGGAGGTTCTGCCGTATGAAATTCCGCGCAATTTTAAATGACGAAAACGACAAGGAAATTCCCGACGACGAAAAAATCAGTTTGAAGCCGTGGATGAAAACGGGATTGTTTTTTCTCGTATGGTCGGCAATCCTTATTTCTTTGGCTGTAATTTATACCGCGAAAAGCAAATGTATATACTTCGGCGGCGACGCGGATTACTGGAAAATCGCGCGTAATATCGCCTCGGGAGAACTGACGCGGGACGGATTTTGGAAAAGCGTTTATACCTCAATAGGGACGCGGGAATACAATTACTTAGCGGGCTTACTCCCCGCGGCGTTTGCCTTTCTTTTCGGAAATACAAGGGTGGTATATATTGCGGGGCTTGTCATAGCCTACCTTATACCGTCGGTTATACTGATGTACATGCTCGCGAAAAAGCTCGGAAAATCCCCCGAATTTTCGGTATCGGTAATACTTCTGATGTGCCCCGTAATCGCGGGACTGGTATTTTACGGCTTTGCGGACACGGGCGGACTGCCGATATGCCTTTTATGCTATCTGCTCTATTTCACGGGCGAAAATCAAAAACAGAGCGTGATAAAAAGCGCAGTAACAGGCGCGCTGCTTGCGGTTTTGGTCGTATGGCGAAGCTATTATGCGTTTTTTGCCGTTTCGTTTGCCACGGCTATGATTGCGGACGTGATTTTATTCCGCAAAAAATGGTACTGCGCCGTTATCTCAATTCTCACGGCGGCGGCAATTTTATTCTTCGGCTTCCGCGATTTTGTGATGAATTTTCTGATTTCGGGCTTCGGCAATTTCTATTCGGCGTATGAATTCGCCCCGAGCCTTGATTTAAAGCTTGCGGCGCGTTATTTCGGAATACTGCTTATACTGTTTTTGGCAGGCTGTTCGGTATACCTATGCGTCAAAAAGAAAGAATACAAGCCGATAATTCTATGGATACAGATTATCTCCTGCGCGGCGATGTTCGTCGCGACGCAGACGCACGGTCAGCAGCATTTTCTGTTGTATCTGCCGTCAGCTATCGTGCTGCTGATACTTATAATAAAAAATATTAACAACACGTGGATAAAGGCGGGAATATGCGTTCTTGCGGTAATAAACACGGTAAATGTGAAAATACCGAGGGAGCAGCCGCAAAGTATTCGGGAAATACCGCATTACGCCTTAATTCCCGACTTCCCCGTTTTACCGCAGACAAGCCCGGACGCGGTTGAGATTTTGTCGCTGAAACGCAGGCTTGACGCGGCGGCGGAACAGGGCAAAACAATGATTGTTCTGTCGGACTCGTCAAAGCTTAACGCGGATATGCTGTTAAACGCCGAACCGTCGTTCAATCTTAAAGAAACCCGCGGGGGCTATATACATGAAACGCCGCAGTCCGACGCGGACATATCGGCGTTGTTTGAAGCCGATTATATACTTGCCGCATATCCCGCGCAGACAAGCTATGCAGGCGGAAATCAAAAGCTTATAACAGCGGCGGTTGACAGTTTTTACAATTATACCGACCTTGCGCGGGCGTTTGCGGAAATGCCCGAATGTGAAACGGCGATTGACGGCATAACGATAAAGCTATTCAGAAAAACACGTGAAATAACCGAGTTTGAACAGGCTCAGTTTAAAAATAAATTATAAAACGAAAGGACGATTTATTATGAAAGAAATCAAAACACAAAACGCACCTGCGGCAATAGGACCTTATTCACAGGCGATAGTATCGGGGGGAATGTTATACACTTCGGGACAAATTCCCATTAACCCCGCTACGGGCGAAATCCCCGCAGGCGTTGAAGCGCAGGCACGGCAGGCGCTCACGAACGTGAAAAATCTGATTGAAGCGTCGGGCGCAAGCATTGACAACGTGGTTAAAACCTCGGTGTTCATCAAGGACATGAACGACTTTGCGAAAATCAATGAAATTTACGCCGAGTTCTTCACAGAGCCCTACCCCGCGCGCTCATGCGTCGAGGTTGCAAGACTTCCGAAAGACGTATTGCTTGAAATTGAAACAATAGTAGAAATGTAAATATGTATTGCAGGAGCGGTCACAATGACCGCTCTTTATTCAATGCTTTATTTTACTTTTAGGATATGGTTTTAATTCGTCCGTTCTGCCGATTAGATAATCGACGCTTGTTTTATATAAATCAGCTAATTTATCTAATATCCACAACGGCACACTTCTCATTTCTCTTTCACATTTTGAGTAATCAGATTGGTCAAATTGTAAATAATCAGCTATAAACTGTTGCGTATAATCATTGTCTTCTCTTAAATCTTTTAGTCTTAAATACATAAAATATCACCTCAGCAATATTATATATTAGGGAAATATAACCTATTGACTTTTAGGGTGATTTAACCTATAATATATTTGAGGTGATATTTATGAACGAAAAAATCAAATTCGGTTTTTCAATCGACAGGAAAACATGGGACAAATTCAAATATATTGCGAACTTTGAGGTAAGAAGCCTCACCCGTCAGCTTACACGCGCAATAGATTTGCATATACAAGAGTTTGAAAAAGAACATGGAACAATAGAAATAAAAAAATGAACAGAACACAAAAAGAGCATTGTGATTACAATGCTCTTCATTTTTTACTGTACATGCTCCGTTCCCGAATACACAAGCCCGTGGCCGCCGTCAATAGTAATTGTCGTGCCGCTCTTCAATATCTTCGTCGCGCCCGCCGCGCCCGTAATAACGGGAATATCAAGCGCCATAGCAAGCACAACAGCGTTATTCGCCTCGCCCTTTTCCTCGGACACAATTCCCGACGCTTTCTTTAAAACAGGTATCATGTCCATCGTTACCTCGTCCGTAACGAGAATATCGCCTTCGGCAAAATTGCGTTTTAATGACGCAATGTCGGTCGCTACGCATACGTTTGCCGTTTTATGCAGCTTTGTCATTCCAAAACCGCTCACGAGAATGTGACCCACAAGATGCACCTTCATAATATTTGTCGTGCCCGCCACGCCCATGGGTGCGCCGCCCGTGATAACCACTAGGTCGCCGTTTTTCACAAGCCCCGTTGTCTGCGCGCACTCTACGGCATGGTCAAACAGTTCGTCCGTATTGCTCCTCGCCTCGCTCATAATCGGAATAACGCCCCATGATAAATTTAGCTGCCGTCTTGCCTTTACGCTTAATGTCGGCGCGATTATCGGACACTGGGGACGGAATTTTGAAAGCTGCATCGCCGTGCCGCCCGAATATGTCAGCGCGATTATCGCCGCGGCGCGCAAGTCGTGCGCCGTTGTACAAGTCGCGTGGCTTATCGCGTTTGTTACGTCCATTCGGGAGTCAAACTCCATGCGCTCAAGCCGTCTTATATAGTCTATGTCATTTTCCGTTCTCTCGGCAATTGACGCCATTGTTTTAACCGTTTCAACGGGATATTTTCCGATTGCCGTTTCGCCCGACAGCATAATCGCGCTCGTTCCGTCATAAATCGCGTTTGCTACATCGGTCGTTTCCGCTCTCGTCGGACGCGGATTTCTAATCATGGAATCGAGCATCTGCGTCGCCGTTATGACAACCTTGCCCGCTCGGTATGTTTTCTTTATAAGCTGCTTTTGAATTACAGGCAAGTCCTGCATATCAATTTCAACGCCCATGTCGCCGCGCGCAACCATTATCCCGTGCGACGCGCGGATAATCGAGTCTATATTTTCAACGCCCTCCGCGTTTTCTATCTTCGCTATTATATTTATATCGCTGCCGCCGTTACGCTCTAAAAGCTGCTTAACCTCCATAACGTCCTCGGACGTTCTGACGAACGACGCGGCGATAAAATCAACGTCCTGCTCAATTCCAAACAGAATATCGTCAATATCCTTTTGGCTCA
Organism: uncultured Lachnospiraceae bacterium; assembly: GCA_964496015.1. GTDB lineage: Bacteria > Bacillota > Clostridia > UBA1381 > UBA1381 > JALEPO01. The sequence continues at coordinate 27,586 of CAZBXN010000002.1, forward strand.
TATACGGCATGGAAAGCGACACGTTCGGCACATTCACACCCTTTTTGTTGGAAATAACGCCGCCGTTTTTGACCTCGCAGACGATTTTTCCGCTTTTGACGCTCATGACCTCCATGTCGATAAGTCCGTCGTCAATCAGTATATGATGTCCCGCCCGTATATCCTTTGGCAAATCGGCATATGTAATGGAAACTTTCGTTTCGTCACCCTCGACGTCGTCGGTGTAAAGCGTAAATTTCTGACCTTCCTTTAATTCAACACTGCCGTTTTTGAAGTCCTTAATTCGTATTTCGGGGCCTTTCGTGTCAAGCAAAATCGCCACAGGTGCGTCAAGCTCCTCGCGGATTTTCTTGATTGAATTGATTTTTTTAAGCGCTTCCTCATGCGTTCCGTGCGAAAAATTTATTCTCGCCACGTCCATACCCGCCAAAATAAGGTCGCGGAGTACGTCCTCGTTTTCGGTCGCAGGACCCATTGTACAGATAATTTTCGTTTTTCTCATCATTTTCCTCCTTATATCCCGAATTGTTTTCCGTCATCGAATAGGCAATGCTGTACCAGTTCACCGATTACCTCACTCATTCGGAAAAATCCCAAATCGTTCGGATGGCAGCCGTCCACTGTGCAATCCTGCCGCCGTCTGCCTGAAAAAAGGCTGAAACCGTCTATAAAATATACATTATCGTCACCTGCGTTACGCGCGGAAAGATAGGTTTGATATATTGTATCTCTTCGTTGAATATCCTCCTTGCTGTGCAAAGAAATATCAGGTTTGGAGATGAATATTACCGGTGTTTGCGGATTGCTGTCCCTATAGCATTTATACAAATTATAATGGGTATTTTTCAAATGCTCATTATTCGGCGTATTGTGGTCGTAATCGCATACAAACACGCTTGACGGAATTCCCGCAAGATATTCCGCCATCTCCCGTTCCCCTCTTGCACTGCCCGAAAAACCCAGACACAAAAAATCAACATTGTTCTCCCGTGCGATAGCGCATGGATAGTGGTTGCCGGGCCGTGAAGCGCAGCCCCCTTGTGTAATGGAAGAACCGTAATATAACACGGGTTTAATCGGACGATATTTGCGTCCAGACGCTGTCTGCGCATTCTCATCAACGCCAATCAGCAATTTCTTCACGCCGCTGTAAAGCGGAAAATGTATCGTAATTTCCCGCATGCGGACATCAGGAAAACGCACTACCGATTCATAGCTGTTTATACTGTCATTAGGCGGTATAAAAGAGCCTTGATATAAATCTCTTTTTCCATCAAAGACATACAAATCAAATCCGTGTGAACCGCTCAACGGCATATGCGGCATTACTCCCCGTCCTGCAAGTTCAGCCTTTATAGCCACATAAGGCGAGTCTGTCCTGAACCGCAGCCGCGCACCCGAAGTATGTGCGCTTAACTCACAAACGCCGGGACTAACCTTTTTTGCCACATTCACAGGCATGCGCATATATTGCCCTGTTTCCCTTGCCCGATACAAGCCATAAATATCAAAAGGAGCGTCCAGCGCGTTTAAATATCTGATACCGTCAATATCCAATTTGGATTGAATCGAAAGATTTTTATCTATTTCACCGATTTTCATACGACCACCCCTATTATATTTCTAAAGGGTGTCATTTCAACACCCTTAACATTCTTAATTATATTGATAATTTTTTTGCCAAATCCACAAGCTGCTGCGGTAATTCCTTTGTCATTGCAAGACCCTCGTCAATATCAACATCGACAATCTTATGTTCTCTCATGCAGACAATTCTGTTCTGCTTGCCCTCAAGCAAAAGTTCAACGGCTCTGCCGCCCATTTCGCTCGCAACAACTCTGTCGCGCACCGTCGGGCTTCCGCCTCTCTGAACATGACCGAGAATTGTCGCCCTCGACTCAATACCGGTTTTTTCCTCGATTTCCTTTGCCATTTCGATTACGCCGCCGATACCCTCCGCGACAATGACGATTGAGTGCTTCTTGCCTCTCGCCTTACTTTCAAGTATCGGACGGAGAACGTCTTCGTCAAACGTCCATTCCTTTTCGGGAACAAGCACAACCTCCGCGCCGCATGCGATAGCCGCCTGAATTGCGATATAGCCCGCCGCGCGTCCCATAACCTCAATAATTGAGCATCTCTCGTGGCTCTGCGCCGTATCTCTGATTTTATCGACAGCGTCCTTAACGGTATTAAGACAAGTGTCATAGCCCACGGTGTACTCGCTGCAGCTTATGTCGTTGTCAATCGTACCCGGAAGCGCGATTGTCGGAAGTCCTTTTTTGCAAAGGTCGCGCGCGCCCCTAAACGAGCCGTCGCCGCCTATTACGACAAGACCGTCAAGACCGAACACCTTCGCTATTTCAACCGCCTTATTAACGCCCTCATCCGTCTTAAATTCAAGACAGCGGGCTGTCTGCAAAATAGTACCGCCCTTTTGGAGCGTTTCCGAAACGGAACGCGGTCCCATTTCAACCATTTCGCCGTTTATAAGACCGTTATAACCGCGGCGTATACCCATTACCTTTAGTCTGTAATAGTTGCCTACTCTGACAACGGCGCGGATTGCCGCATTCATACCGGGCGCGTCGCCGCCGCTTGTCAAAACTCCTATTGTTCTTATGTTTCTATTTTCCATAATGTTGCCTCCCACACTATTTAAAATTCATTTTCAAAAATCAAATCCTGCGCAATGCCGAGTTCCGTCTGCGGGACTAAAACCTCATAGCACCCGTTTTGAGCGTTACATTCAACATTTCTGCATCTTGAAATGATTTGATTGTCAGCAAATATTTTCATAAGCTCGCGAGCCCTCTGCTCAGTCTGCGATATATAAACAACTGTCCACATAATACGTCCTCTTTACTCCGCCATTATTTTTCCGTGCTTCGTATAAACTTCCGCATTGCCTTTGATTTTCATTGCAGTTGTCACTTCCGTAAACTCCGCGAGGAATATTTCGCCCTTATCAAGCTTTTCCGTATGATGAAATTTTGTGTCTTTTCCGCTTGTAAGCCCGATGATATTAACCCCGTTTTCAAGGGCTTTAATCACCACATATTCCTTACCTGTTGTTTGTTCCATATAAAACACCTTCTTTATCTATACTATAATACTATTTTTCTGACAAAAATGCAAGAGCAAATTAACAGTAAATTATACACTGTCATAACACCCGTTTTGGTTATTTTTACTACTTTATTCTTACATTTTCTTCTCCGAACGCCTTTTTCAGGTCTTCAAGCGACGATACGGTATTGTTAAACCATAGCCTTCTCGGCGCAATCGACATTTTTTTCGTGTCCTCAAAAAACAGGCACACGGGCATATTTCCCTGATACGGCGCGAGGTATTCGCTTACCTTGTCAAGATTTTCGTCCGTTTTTGACGGCAGCTTTATATAAAGCCGTTTTATGTCGGTATGATTTGCCAGTGCTTCGTCTATCATTTCAACGCTTTCCGCCAAAAGCTTCGGCTCTTCGTCCTCACGGATTGAAATGCGTCCCCTTACGGCGACAATATTATCCTCCTGCAATTTTGACGAATATTCCGACAGCACTTTCGGGAATATCAGACATTCAACACTGCCGTAAACATCATCAAGCGCGACAATCGCCATCTGCGCGTTCTGCCTTGTGGTCTTATTTTTCCGCGACGCAACCGACGCGCATATCATTATGAAATCGCCGTCCTTCAAGCCGTCCTCAACCGCGTGGTAATTGCCCTCGTCGTCGCGCGTTACGCTTTCGTGAATATCGCGTATTGTGTATTTGGTGAGTTTTTTAATCTTTTCTGTATATTCTTCCATGGGATGACCCGAAAAATACATTCCTATAGCAGCTTTCTCGCGTTTTAACAGCTCTTTTTTACTAAGCTCGGGAATATCGGGAAATTCCATTTCCGCATTTTCCTCCGCCGCGTCAAACAGCGACATCTGTCCCGCGACATTATCGCGCGCGTTCCTCGCCGTTCCTTCAAGGGCGCGCTCGTATACGTTAAGAAGCTGCGAACGCCTTATTCCCATGCTGTCAAATGCGCCGCAGGAAATAAGCCCGTCAAGCGCGCGTTTATTCATATCCTTTCCCGCCGTGCGGTCGATAAAATCGGAAAAGCTTTTGAATTTACCGTTTCTTTCCCTCTCCGACACAAGGTTTACAATAAGGCTCTTACCGACATTTTTAACAGCCGAAAGCCCGAAACGTATGCCGTTTCCCTCAACGGTAAACGTATCGCCGCTCATATTTACGTCGGGCGGCAGAAGCTCAATCCCCATATCGGCGCAGCTTGCCATATAATGGTTTATTTTTGTAAGGTCGTCAATGCTCGAAATAAGCGCCGCCATATATTCCACGGGATAGAATTTTTTAAGGTATGCCGTCTGATACGCGACTATCGCGTAAGCCGCCGCGTGCGACTTGTTAAACGCGTAGTTTGCAAAATCGTTTATCTCGTCAAAAATCGAAATTGCCGTTTTTTCGTCAATTCCGTTTTTTATACAGCCCGCAATCTCGCCGTCGTCGCTGCCGTAAATGAAATTTTTGCGCTCAATTACCATTTGGTCGGCTTTTTTCTTGCTTATCGTGCGCCGCATCTGGTCGGCTTTGCCGAGCGAATATCCCGCCAGCACGCGCACTATTTCAAGCACCTGCTCCTGATATACCATGCAGCCGTAGGTGACGTTTAGGATATTCTCCAAAAGTGGGTGCTTATACGTGATTTTATCGGGATTTTTCTTGTTCGCTATATACCTCGGTATCTGTTCCATAGGTCCCGGGCGAAACAGCGCGATACCCGCGATAATATCTTCAAACGTATTGGGACGCAAATCCTGCATAAACGACTTCATTCCCGCGCTCTCAAGCTGAAACACGCCGTCCGTGTTCCCTGCGGAAATCATATCGTAAACTTCTTTTTTGTCAAGGTCAATATTTCGTATATCAATTTTCTCGCCGCGCGTTTTTTCTATAATCCGAACGGCGTTTTCTATAACCGTTAAATTTCTCAGCCCTAAAAAGTCCATTTTGAGAAGCCCGAGACTTTCAACAGTACCCATCGGGAACTGCGTTATCATAAAATTATCGGCGTTTAATTGCAGCGGCACATAATTTTCTATCGGCTCGCTCGTAATAACAACTCCCGCCGCATGCGTTCCGACATGGCGCGGCAAGCCCTCCAAAGCGCGGGCGGTGTCAATAAGCTCCTTTATCCGCGCGTCCGTTTCGTAAATCGAATTCAGCTCCGTGCTTATATCAAGCGCCTTGTCAATCGTCATTTTCGGGTCGAACGGAATAAGCTTCGCCACCCTGTCAACGTCTGAAAGCGGAATATCAAGCGCGCGCCCGACGTCGCGTATCGCAAGCTTCGCCTTTAGCGTACCGAAGGTGACAATCTGCGCGACCTGCTTTTCGCCGTATTTTTCAACGACGTAATCAATTACCTTTTGTCTGCCCGACGGCGCGAAATCCGTGTCAATATCTGGCATGCTGACGCGCTCGGGATTTAAAAAACGCTCGAAAATCAAGCCGTAGCGTATAGGGTCAATCATAGTTATTCCCAATGCGTACGCGACAATACTGCCCGCCGCGCTGCCTCTCCCGGGTCCTACCGTCACGTCATGGCTTTTCGCGTAATGTATGAAATCCCAGACAATCAGAAAATAATCGACAAATCCCATATTTTTGATTACTCCGAGCTCGTAATCAAGCCTTTTCTGAAGCTCGTCCGTAACCTCGACGTAACGCTCGCGAAGTCCGCTCTGACAAAGCTCCGTCAGGTATTCAAACGCCGTCTTGCCGTCGGGCACGTCAAACGCGGGCAAATGCCGCGTTTCAAAATCAAAGTCAACATGACATCTGTCGGCTATCTTCTGCGTATTTTCAACCGCCTCGGGAACGTAGCTGAAAAGCTCCTCCATTTCCTCGGGCGATTTGATATAAAATTCCTCCGTTTCAAATTTCATGCGGTCGGGGTCGTCCACCTTTTTGCTCATTTGTATACACATCAAAATATCCTGATATTTTGCATCCTCTTTTGTGAGATAATGTATATCGTTCGTCGCGGCAAGCCCGACGTTAAGTTCCTTTGAGAGCCTTATAAGCTCGGGAATAATTTTTTTCTGGTCGGCAATGCCGTGGTCCTGAATTTCAATAAAATAATTGTCCCTGCCGAATATATCAATGTAATTTTCGGCTATTTTCTTCGCCCTGTCGTAATCGTCCGACACCAGAGCTTTCGGGACTTCGCCCGCAAGGCACGCCGACAGCGCGATTAAGCCCTCGCTGTGTTCGCGGAGCAAATCGTAATCAATTCTCGGCTTGTAATAAAAGCCCTCGATAAAGCCCATGCTTACCATATAAATCAGATTTTTATATCCCGTCATATTTTCGGCAAGCAGAATAAGGTGGCTCATTTTGTTGTCAACGCCGTGGATTTTGTCAAATCTCGTCCTCGGCGCGACGTATACCTCGCAGCCGATTACGGGGTGAATACCCTGCGCTTTCGCCTCACGGTAAAAATCCACAACGCCGTACATTGCGCCGTGGTCGGTTATCGCGCATGAAGTCATGCCCAATGCTTTAACGCGCGAAACGAGCTTTTTAACGCTCGCTTCGCCGTCAAGCAAGCTGTATTCGGTATGTGTGTGCAAATGGCAGAACTCCATGCCTCTCACCTCTCCTTAATAAGCCTTACCCCAATATACAAGCTTCTTCGCTTTCTTGCCGCAGCAAACGCAGGTGTCGGAAATTTCCTCCTGCTCAAACGGCATACATCTTGACGTAAGTCCCGCTTCCTCCTTGATTTTCTCCTCGCACGCCAAATCGCCGCACCACATGGCGCGCACAAAGCCGTTATGTCCGTCCGAGCATTTCTTCATCTCGTCCATGTTTTTCACATCATACGTATGGGTTTTTATAATGTTTCCCGCTTTTTCAAGCATATCAGCCTGCATTTTTTCCATGATGTTATTTATCTCGTCTGCGATATTGTCAAGCGATACAAACAGCTTTTCTCTTGTGTCGCGTCTTACGACAACCGCCTGATTTTTCTCAATGTCCTTAGGGCCTATCTCAATTCTCAGCGGTACGCCCTTCATCTCGTATTCGGCGAATTTCCAGCCGGGCGACTTATCGCTGTCGTCAATTTTTACGCTGTAACGCGCCTTTAGCTCGTCATAAAGCGCGAACGCGCGGTCTAAAACGCCCTCCTTATGCTGCGCGACAGGTACAATTACGCACTGTACGGGCGCGATTTTCGGCGGCAGAACAAGTCCGTTGTCGTCGCCGTGAACCATAATTATCGCGCCGATAAGTCTTGTCGAAACGCCCCATGAGGTCTGGTGAACAAACTGTTCCTTGCCGTCAGCGTCGGTGTATGTTATATTAAACGCTCTCGCGAAGCCGTCGCCGAAATAATGCGAAGTGCCCGACTGCAAAGCTCGTCCGTCGTGCATAAGCGCCTCAATCGTGTATGTTTCCTCCGCGCCCGCGAATTTTTCCTTGTCCGTTTTCTTTCCCTTTATAACAGGAATTGCAAGCGTTTCACGGCAAAAATCAGCGTAAACATTAAGCATTCTCTGAGTTTCCTCAACCGCCTCTTCCCTTGTCGCATGAGCTGTATGTCCCTCCTGCCACAAAAATTCGGACGAGCGCAAAAACGGTCTTGTCGTTTTTTCCCAGCGCACAACGCTGCACCACTGATTATACAGCTTCGGCAAATCCCTGTAGGAATGTATTATCTTTGAATAATGGTCGCAGAAAAGCGTTTCGGACGTAGGACGCACGCAAAGGCGTTCCTGCAATTTCTCGCTGCCGCCGTACGTTACCCATGCCGCCTCGGGCGCAAAGCCCTCTACATGGTCTTTTTCCTTTTGGAGCAGGCTCTCGGGGATAAACATCGGCATATAAACATTTTCATGACCTGTCGCCTTGAAGCGTTCGTTCAGGTCTTTCTGAATATTTTCCCAAAGAGCGTAGCCGTAAGGACGTATTACCATACAGCCCTTGACGTTCGAGTAGTCAATCAACTCAGCCTTTCTCACTACGTCCGTGTACCATTTTGCAAAATCATCATCCATTGCGGTGATGTCCTGCACAAGCTTGTCATTGTTGTTCATTTTTCTACCTCCTGAATTTTTCATAAGCTTTGTGATATTAAAACAATTCTGTTTAATCTGTGATTTACGCCTGATTTTCCGATAGGCGGGTCGGTTTTTTCGCCGAGTTCCTTTAAGCTGTCCTCGGGGTATTCTATGCGAAGCCGCGCAATTTCCTGCAGCGGTTCGGGTAATTTGCCAAACTGCCCGAGTTTCTGTATTTTTTTAATCGCCACGAGATGCTTTCCCGACGCGCGCGCCGCTTTATCGGCGTTGGCGTTTTCGCAGTTGACGCGGCGGTTTACGCTGTTGCGCATTTCCTTTTCAATCTGTATTGTAAACACGGAAAGCGCGCTGTTGCCCGCGCCCATAAACCCGAGCAAATCCGCTATTGTTTCACATTCCTTGATATATACTATATAATTGCCTTTTCTGTACGTCACCTTTGACGAAAACCCCTCGTCTTTCAGCAGTCCGCACAGTTTTTCGGCTTCGGATTTGTCTTTTACGTTAAATTCGAGATGATAGTTTTTCTCGGGATTTGACACCGAACCGCAGCCCAAAAACGCTCCTCTTACATACGACGCCTTACAGCACTCAAACGGCATTATATCCGCCGTTATTGCCCCGGTTATGTTCTCTACCTCAAAAATATCATCAATTAAAAGACGGTACGTTTTTTGGTCTTTTAAGTAAACGCGGTTTTTAAAGCCGAACGCCTTTTCCAAATTCTCGTTAAGCCTCTCGGCAACCGCTTTATTTTCGGTATTAAACTGTATTTTATCTGCTTTTCCCGATAATCTGAGCATACCCGCGAGCTCCGCTGTACGGCAGGCTTCACAGTCAAGCTTAAATTCGGAAAGCTTGTTTTTTATATCTGATGAAAATGACATTAGCACAGCCCTCTCGTCTTTGCCGCCTGCACGATTGTTCTTGACAAACGGCTGAAATTGTGGCGGATTTTGCCATTCCTGATAAGCAGCAGATTACCCTCAAGCAGGGCGCATCTGTCGGTAATTCTGTCCGCGTCTATCGGCACAATATGCGCGTATTCCTCTGCATAGCGCAGCTTGACGCTTTCGGGGATAGGCGCATTATTCGCGATTACAATGTCGGCAATTCCCCTGTAGGAGTGCTTTTCTATCGCCTCTAAGTGACGGCTTACGGTGTAGCCCTCCGTTTCACCCGCCTGACTCATTATATTGCAGACGTAAATTTTAAGCGCGTTACTGTTTTTGATTGCCTCCGTCACGCCGTCAACGAGCAAATTCGGAATAATGCTCGTGTAAAGGCTGCCGGGTCCCAGAACGATTATATCAGCTTTTGCAATCGCGTCAATTACGCCCTTGACGGGCTTCGGTTTTTCGGGAGTTAAAAACACGTGCTCAATCGCGTTGTCCTCTCTGTGTATGCCGATATTCGACTCGCCGTCTATGACAGCGCCGTTTTTTAAAGCCGCGCTCAGCTTTATGTTTTCGTTCGTAACGGGATAAACCGTTCCGACAATACTCGTGATACGGCTGAATTTCCTGACCGCCTCTTCAAAGCTTGACGACATCTCGTTAAGCGCGGCGAGCATAAGATTGCCGAGGCTGTGACCCGCAAGAGTTCCCTCTTTAAAGCGGAAATTCAACAGCTCGCCAAGAACGGGGTCAACGTCGGCAAGCGCGCTGACGCAGTTGCGCACGTCCCCCGGGGGCAGCATGCCGAGGTCGCTTCTGAGAACTCCCGAAGAACCGCCGTCGTCGGCGACGGTAACTATAGCCGTGATGTCCGACGTATGTAATTTCAAACCCTTAAGCATAGTCGAAAGCCCCGTGCCTCCGCCTATTGCAGCTACTTTCATTAAATCACTCTCTCCCCATGTCGCGATATATGGTATTCACCTCATATCCCTCATTCTTTAAACACTCCGCCAGTTTATTTGTCATGGTAATGCTTCTGTGCTTACCGCCCGTGCAGCCGATTGCGATTGTAAGCGAAACCTTTCCCTCTTCAATATAAAGAGGAACCATGAACTTCATCATATCCTCTAACTTTTCCATAAATATTCCCGCTGACGGAAAGCTCATAACATAATCCTGAACTTCCTTGTCGTTACCTGTTTTTTTCTTCAATTCATCAATATAAAACGGGTTTGGGAAGCAGCGCACGTCAAAAACAAGGTCGGCGTCAAGCGGCATGCCGTACTTGAAACCGAACGCCATTACGTTTATGACAAGCTTATGTCCCAAATCTCCCGCGTAGATTTCTTTAAGCTTTGCAATAAGCTTCTGATTTGTGTATTCCGAAGTGTCAATCACATTATCGGCGGCGTCGTAAAGCTTTTTAAGCATTTCTCTTTCCTGTTTAATCGCCGCTAAAAGTCCGCCCGACTGTTCCTCCAGCGGATGCTGTCTGCGCGTTTCCTTATACCGCTTAACAAGCGTTTCGTCGTCTGCGTCAAGATACAGCAGCTTACAGTCATAGCCTTTTTCTTTAAGCTCCTCGACCTGATTTAAAAGCTCGTTTATCATATCGCCGACGCGTATATCAATCACAAGCGCGACATTATTGAATTTTCCGTTCACGGATGTGAGCATTTCGGAAAATTTGGGTATAAGAACAGGCGGCATATTGTCTATGCAGAAATATCCCATGTCCTCCAAATACCGTATAACTCTTGTTTTTCCCGAACCCGACATTCCTGTCACGATTGTGTATTGCATTTGTTTTGTCCTCTCTTAATTTCAGAATTGTCCTATCTTTTTTATTTCAGGCTCTAACGCCACATCAAATTTTTCTTTTACCGTTTTTTGAATATGCTCTATTAAATCCAGTACGTCTTTTGCGGTTGCGCCGCCCTTATTTACGACAAAGCCCGCATGCTTTTCGCTTACCTGCGCGCCGCCTACTGAATATCCCATAAGCCCCGCGTCCTGTATAAGCTTTCCCGCAAAATAGCCCTCGGGACGCTTAAATGTACTGCCCGCCGACGGCATATTTACGGGCTGCTTTTCATTCCGCCGCCGCGTAAAATCAGCCATTTTCGCCTTGATTTCCTCCGCGTTTCCCTTTTCAAGGCGCATTACGCACGATAAAATCACGCAATTCCTATCCGAAAACATACTGTGACGGTAGGAAAAATCAAGCTCGGGCTGTTTTGCCGTTTTAATTTTATTTTCCTCGTCAATATATGTCACTTCTTCTATTATATCCTTTAATTCGCCGCCGTACGCGCCCGCGTTCATAAAAATTCCGCCGCCGAGCGCCCCGGGTATTCCCGAAGCGAACTCAAAGCCCGTAAGCTCTGCCGCCAAAATCTTTTTAGCAAGACCCGACATCAAAATCCCCGCTTCGGCATAAACGCTTTCTCCGTCAACTTCGCATCCTGCCATATCAATCTGCATTACAACGCCGCGGATACCGTTATCTCCTACAAGCAGATTTGAACCGTTGCCCATAATAAAGCAGTCAACGCCGTTATTTTTGCAAAATTCAAGGACTTTTTGTATTTCGTCAACGCTTTTTGCCTTTATGAACACGTCTGCCCTGCCGCCTATCTTAAACGTCGTGTGGTTTTTCATTTCCTCGTCAAAAACCACATTTTCCGATATTTTGCATAGCTCCCTGAGCATCAAAAAAATCTCCTCTCCGATGTTTTACTGTAATTTAAGCTGCTCCTCCATTTGGTGCATCAATCTGTTGTTAAGCTCGACTGCCGCGTTATAGCCCATACGCTTCTGGCGGTTGTTCATCGCCGCGACCTCAATAATAACGGCAAGATTTCGTCCGAGCTTTACGGGGATTGTTAAGGACGGTATATTTATACCCATAATATTTGTGTATTCGTCAACCATGCCGAGGCGGTCATACTGCTTTCCGTCCTCCCACGGTTCAAGGTGAATAATCATATTGATATTTTCCGTATCCTTTACCGCGCCTATACCGAATATTTCCTTTATGTCAATAATGCCTATACCGCGAAGCTCTACAAAGTGGCGGATAATCTCGGGCGACGAGCCGACAAGCGTTTTATCCGATACGCGCTTAATTTCCACCGCGTCGTCCGCGACAAGTCTGTGACCGCGCTTTACAAGCTCAATCGCAGCCTCGCTCTTTCCGACACCGCTTTCGCCGAGAATAAGTATTCCTTCGCCGTAAACCTCAACGAGCACGCCGTGACGTGTGCGTCTCGGCGCAATCTGGACGTTCAGGTAGCTTATAATCGCGCTCATAAACGACGAAGTTGAGCTTTCCGTTCTTAAAATAGGTATGTTGTATTTTTCCGCAAGCTCAATCATCTCGGTAAAAATCTGTATTCCGCGCGTAATTACGAGCGCGGGGAATTTCTGACTGAAGAATTTTTCCAGTC
>CAZBXN010000003.1:0-33217 GCA_964496015.1 uncultured Lachnospiraceae bacterium
ATTACTTAAAATAACCGTGTATTCTGTGATGAGCGATATATTAAAATAAAACAGGAGTGAAAGTAAAATGTATATAGGAATAGACTTGGACGGTACAAATATTGCCGCAGGTGTGGTAGACGAAGCGGAAAAGATTATACATAAATCATCTGCTCCAACGTTGGCATAAAGACCTGTTGGGGAAATAGTTGAAGATATGGCAAACCTGTGTGTTGATATAGTAAATGGCGCAGTTTTCATATACATATATGCTGGAGAAAATGGGGGAACAGGATAAGATAACGCAGGATATTTTACATCAGCTGGAGCTTGAGAATTTGAAGTATAATGAACGTGTTAAACTTGCCACACATCTTGCTGCGGCAAGACAACATCGCCGGATATTCAAGGATAGTGTGGAAGAGTTGGAGCCGATAGCTGAATTTCTGGAAGAAAATAAAAAGCTGCTGAACAATTTCGGCGCGCTTGTTGGTGCAGTGCGGAAACAGGAAAAATATCATTCAAACCGACAGTATTATCCGAGAATTATTCAGAAAGAAAATGAAAATATATGAGTTATAGCGGTCTTGAATGCAGGAGGTATGTTTTATGTTGTCAATGAAGAAAATAGATTTAATTGGGGAAAATGATAAAAACAAGCGTTCAAAAATTTAATTCCATAAGAGATTACCGCGAAAGGAAATATACATATCATTGTGTTTTAGAAAAGTAGTTGAATATTATATGTTTTTATGCTATACTAAAAATACATAATAATAAAACTAACAGGAAAGTGGGTGCTAACAATGAGGGAAGGCATTCTGACAACAGAAAATATAATCAATACGGTAAAACCCATCGCGTTAAAATATGGCGTAGAGGGAATTTACTTGTTTGGATCCTATGCAAGAGGCGAAGCAACTATTGACAGTGATTTAGATTTTCTTGTTTTTGGTGGAAAAGACTTCAAATTGACGATGATTTTTGCACTTGCTGAGGATTTGCGTGAATCATTTAACAAAAACGTTGATGTGTTTGAAATAAATGAAATAAATACAGACAGTGATTTTTATAATAATATTATGAAAGAGAGGTTACTGGTTGCATGAAATATTCAGATGAGCAGCGTATAAAAAAAATTCTTGAATATGCAAAGAAACTGGAAGAATATATTTCAAATAATAAAATTACAAAAGAAGATTTAATTAATGAGTATTCACTGCAGTGGCTTGTTACAACTCCGCTATATAATATTGGTGAGCATGTATATATGTTGTCTGATGAATATAAATCAAAATATGCTAAAATTCAGTGGTCTATGATTTCAGGTTTAAGACATAGATTGGTACATGACTATGATGGTACAAATTGGAATATTATAGCAGATATAGTTTTTGAAGAAATTCCAATATTCATAAAGCAGATTGAAAATGAGTAAAATATTGCAAACACCGCTTTGACGGTGTTTTTCTGCTTTGTACAGCATAAATTCAGGATAGTTATCAACAAAGGAAAGGCAGGTACTTTAAATAAAAAAATAGTGTGTTTTCTAAAGTAAAAATGGACACATTTATAATGAAATATGTAAGGACATTTGAGGATTAAAAATAAATTCTTAAATGTCCTTTTTCGCATGGAAAGGGGATGTTGAATCTTACGAAAAGAGTAGGAAGAAGACCGCCGCCCTCTCAAACGCAAATTTTCACAAAATCAGGAGTATGGTATCAATTATACAAATGGCTTGGCAGACCATCTACCATTATAGGCGACAATTCGGCTTGTATAAGCGGACGGGCGTATGACAGAAATTCTGGCGACACATATGTGCCGTTATCTGTTATCCATTCCAAAGGTACTTTTTTCTCAATGTTTGCGATTTTGTCTATATCAAACGGCTGTGTTGTACACTGATACGGATTATTTGTAACGCGGTTAAATATAATCATTTTGCCCGTTTCGCCTCTGAACGACGCTTCAACCGCGTGACCGCCCGCGACAAAGGCTTCCGTTATATCCACTCTTGAAACCATATGCGAGCCGCAGCGCTGGAGAATATTCAAATCTATCGCGCGCGATTTACAGCCGAATTCCTGCGTTATCGTATTTGACAGAAATTGCGCCGTGCCGCCCAACGCGACGTGACCGAAGGAGTCTTTAAACTGCGACTGGCTTGATATAAGCTCGCAGACATATCTGCCGTCCTTTAATTTTATACCCTCGGACACGGCAACCACTATCGACTTTTTGTTTTTCCTTAAATTCTCTACGCTTGCAAGGAAGCTGTCAATGTCAAACACTTTTTCGGGCAGATATATTAAATCGGGACCGACGCAGTCCTCGCCCTTGCTGAGAGCCGCCGAAGCCGTAAGCCAGCCCGCGTTTCGTCCCATAATTTCAACAATATGTATATTTTGATTTCCGTACACATTTGCGTCTTTGATTATTTCCTTCATAACCGTTCCGATAAACTTCGCCGCGCTGCCGTAACCGGGAGTATGGTCTGTTTCGGCAAGGTCGTTGTCGATAGTTTTGGGTACGCCCATAAAGCGTATTTTACTGTTTATCTTTTCGCCGTAATGCGACAGCTTCTTAATTGTATCCATGGAGTCATTTCCGCCGATGTAGAAAAAGTGTTCAATTTCAAGGTCATTAAGCATTTTAAAGATTTTTATGTATATTTCCTCGTCCTCCTCGATGTCGGGGAGCTTAAATCTGCACGAGCCCAAATACGCCGACGGTGTTCTTTTAAGCAATTCAATATGCAAATCCGTCTGAATATGCTCCGACAAATCCACATACCGCCCTTCAAGAAAGCCCGCAATTCCGTTTTGCATGCCGTAAACCTTGTTTGCGCCTCTGTCGCGGGCAGTTTTAAATACACCCGCAAGACTTGAGTTGATGACGGCGGTCGGGCCTCCCGACTGACCTACGATTACATTTCCGTGTTTCATGTTTTATCATACCTTTCTTGTTTTAAATTTTTCCTGTATTCACCGGGTGTTTCGCCGTGAGCTTTTTGGAAAAGCTCATTCATACTTCTAAGGCTTTTAAAGCCTGTTTTTTCGGCAATTTCGCTTAAGTGCAGGTTACTGGTTATTAAAAGCCGCGCGGCGTTTTCAAGACGGATTTCGTTCAGATATTCCTTAAAGTTTTTGCCCGTATGCTTTTTAAAGAATGTGCTGAAATAAAATGAGTTCATAAAAACATTTTTTGCGACGCTGTCAAGCGTTATGTTTTCGCTGTAGTGATTTTTGATAAACTCTTTGCTTTTCACAATAGCCTCCACTGCGGAAACATCAAGCTCATTCAGCTTGTTTTTTGCTTCAAGAACGCATTCGGCAGTCAGGCGGCGCACATTGCAAAAACGCTGCGCGAGATTTATTTCTTTTGAATAGCGTACAAAAATATCATCTATCTGACTGTTAAACGCCTTATTTGTATTAAGCGTGCGTATTTCTGTGTTCAGCCTGTGAAGCATGGAGATTACATAAGCCTTTGCCGTGTTCGGCATAAAACCGCTCACCGCGTTTATCTGTTCAACAATCTCGTTTACGGCGGATTTTAATTTGTCTCCGCTTAGTTTATATATATATTCGACAGCCGATTTGTCTATATCCACTATATCAATATTATTGCCGTCTTTTTCAAGGACGGGCGCGTTTTCACAATCTATAACCGCGCTTTCGCCGCAGTAAAAGCAAAGCTGTTCAAGCTTTTCGGCGCTTTTGTAGGAATTGGGTATTTCGGTAGTGCCCGATACTGTTTTTCCTATAATTATTACAGCCTGCATACGCATTTTGTCACGTATTACATCTAAAATTTTTTCAGCCGCATTTAAAACATCGCGTCTTGTATTATGACTGATAATTATGCAGATTGCCCTGCCGCGCGCGAAAACGATATTGTTCATGGTGAGCAGTCGTTCCATTTCGGCGGTAAAGGAAAACACTAAAAGCTCGCGGCGGTGCTTCGAAAGAGAGGAGGTATCCATATAGACGTTTACTGCCGTATAGAATTCGTCGTCCTCCTTTTTGCTGCCGGCAATATCCATATTTACGGAATTTATAATTCCGTAGTCAATCAGCTTTTTTTCAAGCCGCGTGTCATTGCAGGGTAGGGCGCGTATTGCTTTTTTTACGGCTTCAAGCAAAAGCTCCTCGTTTACGGGCTTGGTAAGATAATCCACAGCGCCGTTATGGAGAGCCTCGCGCGCGTATGAAAATTCGGAAAAGCCGCTTATAAATATTGTCCTTGTCTGAAGCTTGTTTTCATTTATAAATTTAAGTATTTCAAGACCGTTCTTTTCGGGCATTTTTATATCGGTAATGAGTATATCGCACGGATTATCCTTTAAAAAATCAATAACCTCATTTCCGTCGGAGAATTGCCTTACAATGCTTATATCAAGAGCCTTCCTGTCAAGCATACGGCATAGACCGTCAAGAATAACAGGCTCGTCGTCTGCAATTATCATACTATACACTTATAATGCACTTCCTTTCGCAAATATGCTAATGTTCTATAATAATCTTTACGGAGGTTCCCACATTTTCCATACTTTCTATAAGCATTTGATATTTATTGCCGTAATAAGATTTAAGACGCTCGCTTACGTTTTCAAGACCAATCCCCGAGCCTGTTGACTGACGTGATATTTTTCCCCTGCCCGCAAGCGCGAGATTTATTTCGTCAAGCCTTTGGGAGGTCATGCCGACGCCGTTGTCTATGATTTCAATAACGTATCTGTTGTTTTCGATATATCCGTTAATGCCTATTTTGCCGCCCTTGGTTTTAATACCGTGAACAACGGCATTTTCGGCTATTGTCTGCAAAGACAGCTTCGGTATCTTAATATTTTTGACCTCCTCGCTGACTTTTATTTCCGATTTTATCTTGCCTGCGTACCGAATTCTTATAAGCTCAAAATATTTTTCCATAATTTCAAGCTCGTCGCAGACCTTGACTTCATCTGAATTGTTATCCGTGATATAGCGGAACTGGTCGGCAAGAAGCTGTATCATATTCGCTGCGGTATCGTCGTTGTTTTTCATTGCTTCTATGCGTATTACCTCGAGCGTGTTATAGAGAAAATGCGGGTGTATCTGCATTTTAAGTGCGTTAAGCTCCGCCTCGCGCTGGTTAAGCCGCAGAATATATTCCTTTTGTATATATTCCTGCATCTGACTTAGCATATTATTAAGACCGTCCGCAATCTGACCTATTTCATTATCGTGCTGTATATTAACGCGCACGTCAAGATTTCCGCCCTCCGCCTCGTGCATACAATTAAGAATGGTTTTTATGGGCTTTGCAAAGTTTTTTGAACCCACAAAAGCGAGAACAATACAGATAAATACGCCTATGCCCACTATAAAAAACGTCCAATATTTTACTATTTTGATTTTTGAAAGCAGATAGTCGCTGTCAATACCTGCGACAAGCGACCATGACGAACCCGAAACGGGGCTTGTCTTAAAGTAAAAGTCGTGGTTGCCCATCTGGCTTAAACCTTCGGTTTTATGGGTCTGGAATTCATAGATTTTTCTGCCGTTCCATGCGTTGTTAAGACTGTATATACAGTTGCCGTCCATATCTGCCAGATATACAATGCTCATTATGTCCCTGTTGAGGTTGTTGAAGAACAGTCCTATCGCGTCAATGTATACGTCAGTAAACATAACGCCCATAATTTCGGGCGGCGTATCGGCAGAAGCGGTATAAGTGAAGTAGTTGACAAGAGTAATAACCTCTGTTTCGTCGTTGTAATAGGGAGCGATATGCGTCGGTATAAAATCCTCCGTTTTCCCGCCCGAAATATACTCTTGTATTTCGTTGTTGTATTTGCATTTGTAATTTTGATTGAATATGCCTGAAATACGCGACGAACCGTACATTTCATTGTCGTTCCCCACAAACATAACGCCTTTTACATAGCTGTTCATTGAAATAATATCGTCAATAACCTCGGTTACGAGCTTCTGTCTGACGTCCGCGTTGTCAGAGCCGCCGCGTTTGTCTATAAGATTAGCCATAAGCCCGTTATCGCGGCTTATGTCATTTACCGCGGAGGACAGCCGGCGCATATCCTCCGACACGTTCTCCATACTTCCGTTCAGGTAATTAAAAAGATAGTCAATATCCGTCATGGTATTGTCGAGAGTGTTTTTTTCGTAAATTGTAAACATAATGTACGAACAGACAATAATAGGCAAAAATCCGCACAAAATGAAGAAAATCAAATATTTTTTGAAAATACTGCTGTTTTTAAGCACAAATAAACATCTCCCATTTTAATTATTCTGTGTAAAAAAGCTTGGATTTTTACCTGTAACGCGTTTAAAAGCCTTGTAAAAATTTGCCGAGCTGTTAAAGCCGCATTTTAAGGCAATATCTATTTTTGTAAGGTTGGTGGTTTTTAAAAGCTCCACGGCGCGGTCGATTCTTTTTATAGTAATGTAGTCCCAAAGGCTTATTCCGTTAAATTTTTTGAAAATAGTCGAAAAATATGTTTTGTTCATGGATACGGTCTGGGCAATCATATCAAGAGTTATGTTGTTTTCAATGTTTTCGTTAATAAAAACAACCGCCTTTTCAAGCTGATTAAACGTATTTGAAAATCCGTCGAGCCGGTATGAAACGGAGGTATCGGGATAGAGGCGGTCTATTATAATAAGAATGTTTATAACAAGCATTTTCACCATAAGCTCATATCCTGTTTTTTTCTCCGATATTTCCTCGTGTATCTTCATAAACAGACTGTGTATCTGCTTTGCCGCGGGGTGCGAGGCGTCAATTTTGTTCTTGTGACGGCAGGCGGGGTCGATAAAAAACCGCATGAGCCATACAAGCTCGTTCTCCGACCACAGAAGCATGGGGTCGAAACGCAGATTAAACATTGTGAGAGGCTCATTGTCGGAAACCTTCATGAAATAATGCGGCTCGTCGCCCGCAAGGATAATTACGTCGCCCGGCGCCATTGTATACTGCATACCGTTAATTGTATAAATACCGCTTCCCAGGCAGCATAGCGAAAGCTCAATTTCCGCATGATGATGCTCGTGTACGCGCCTGTCGTTTGCGTCGGTCACAGACTGATAAAATAATATGTTTTTTCCGCTTGAAAGCTCAATTTTTAATTCGTTACGGCGCATGGCGCAATCACACTCTTTTCATCTAAACAAAATATAGTAGACAAATATTCAAATATACTGAATGATTTTTATGTAGGTTTTATTATATAATACAATAAAACCACAAAAAAGTCAAATGAATTTTGGCAAAATTTACGAGAGGTGCAGAAAGACATGGATTTTAATGTAAGAGAAAAAATCGAAGAACTCACTCCGCAATGGAAAGGAGAACGTTTTCCCGACGGACGTCCGAGAGTACCCGATAAATATCTTAAGGCTCTGGAGAAGCTCACATTAGAGGAGGTATGGAAGCCGATATTTGTAAAAGGATATGAGAGCCAGTTTGAGGGCAGACTGAAGGTGCTGCATGACGACGGCAGAAAGCTTATAGGCAGAGCGGTAACGGCGGCATATGTTCCGATGAGACCCGATTTAAACGAAGTGGCAATGGAAACGGGCAGAAGAGAAGGACGCACAGGTACATATAATCAGTGGGTAATTGACAGTCTGACGGACGGCGACGTTGCGGTAATAGACATGTATGACAAGATTTATAAGGGCACGTTTTTGGGCGGAAACCTCACCACGGCGTTAAAGAACAAAACAAAGACGGGCGGCGCGGTTATCTGGGGCGGCATACGCGACGTCGAACAGATGCTTAAAATCGACACTCAGGTTTATTACCGCGGAATTGACCCTACGCCCATACGCGAATTTATCATGGCAAGCTTTAACGACGTTACGAGAATAGGAAATGCCGTAGTGCTTCCCGGGGACATTGTGTTCGGTTCTCACGGCGGCGTGCTGTTTATTCCGTCGCACCTTGTTGCCGAGGTTGTGGACGGCGCCGCGAAAACGCAGGTCAAGGATATGTTCGGCTTTGAAATGATAACGCAGAATAAGTTTACCACGGCGCAGATTGATAAAAACACATGGACGGAGGAAATGCTCGATTTGCTCATGGAGTTTATAAAAACCGACAGCCGCGCCGAGGAATACAGGGATATTGACTGGTCGGAGGAATACGATTTGGCAAGAAACGGAGACCCGAACGATACTCAGTCGGCGCTGTAAAAGCAAAGCATCTAAAAAAAGAGTATATTTCTCTTAAAAAACTGCCTTGTTGCAGGCTTAGATTATAAAGTATAATATAAGCAGAGGGAATTGCGCGGAGAGGAGCAATAAATTATGAATATTTCAAAACATATAAAGAAGGAAATAGCGGCTGCTTTGGCAGTTTCCGTGATATTTTGCGGTATGGCGGCAGAGGCTAAGACCAGCTTTATAAATACCGAGGACGAGATGCTCAATTTCGGCATAATAGCTGAAAAGGTGGATTTGTCAAGAACGGTCACCTTTGCCGAATACAGCACAATGCTGATGCGGGCTATCGGACTTGAGGAAATGACTAAGCCCGCGGAGGGCGTAAAATGGTATGAAGCGGGCATGAAAGCGGCTGCGGGTATCGGGTTATATGATACCTTTGAAAATGAGGTAGCCGCCGAGCAGCCGATAAACTCCGAATACGCGCTGTCTATGACGGCGTCGGCTTTAGGCTACGGCTATATAACCGATAAAACCTTTGACGCGTTATATGCGCAGGCAATGCGTCTGGGGCTGTCTGTAGGCATAAACGCCAAACAGGGCGGGAGTCTGACGCGTGAGGAGGCGTACGGAATTCTTCACAATGCGCTCGGAACAAACTTATGCGTGATTGGCAAAAGCGGGTACGGTATCAGCAACGACACCCTTGAAGACAGGCTTATGAATATGAAGGACAGCGAATATATGCTCGGAATTGTCGAAGCGGACGAGACGTCGTTCATTTCGGGCGGCTGCACCGACAAGGGCAAGGTAAGAATAGGCGGCGAGCTTTTTGAAACGGGCGATGTTGACGTATCGGGCTATATCGGAAGCTATGTGCGCTTTTTTGTACAGTCCGACCGCAGAGGAACAAAAACAATTAAATGGATTGAGCCGCATAAGGACAATGAAATTATGTTCTTTGACGAGGACAGCGACGTAAGCTTTGAAGCAGGCAAGCTGCTTTACTATGACGAAAACGGCAAAAGGAAAAATATAAAGCTTTCGGACGGATTGATTACAATATATAACAATCGTCCGACGCCGAATATTTTATCGGACGTTACGGATACGCATTGCCGTATGAAGCTTACCGACAATAACGGCGACGGCGAATATGACGTGGCAGACGTGACAAAAATAGAAAGCTATGTCATAAAAAACATATATCCCCAGCAGGGGCAGATGATACTTGAATACGCAACAGACGGAAAGAGCAGATTAAACGTAAACGATTATGACGAATACAGCTGTTATGACGCGGAGGGGAATAAGGCGGAGCTGTCAGACATAAGCGCAGGCGACGCAATCTCCGTAACTGCTGACGCAAACCGCGAGTATATACAAATACGCCGCGCGGAAGCTTCTTTCGAGGGAACGGCGACGGGCAGAACCGGGAAAAGCAGCGAGGTCACAATAAATTCCGAAACTTATAAATATATCTGTGACAGCAAAACTATAACCGTCGGAACGAAAAGCACATTTTATAAAGACGTGTGGGGACGGATTTTTTATTCCCGCGAGGGCTTTGACGATTATGTATATGTAAGACAGGTATATGAGGGTGAAGAACCGGGCAGCGCGTATATCAGCACATTTGAGGGCGAAGACGGATTTAATACATACCGTCTTTCCGATAAGGTTAAAATAGACGACGCGGTAAGGAGGAATTTTACAGAGGTGCAAAATGTCCTGAAAGAGGGCACGCCCGCGACAATAACGGTAGGCGGTGACAGCGAGGTAAAAACAATAAAAACCGCTCAAAAATATGCCCAGCGCGGACTTAGAACCTACTGTGAAAACGACTTCGGTTTTGTCGATTACGAAAACAAGATATTGAAGCCGTTCGCATGTGACAAAAACAGAACGAAAGTATTTTTTGTGCCGACCACGAACGAAAAGGACGACTATTTCAATATCTTTACGCTTGATGATGACGAGGATTATATAGTAACGGGCTACGATTATGATGAGGATATAAACCGCGTCAGGGCGGCTGTGATTGAAATAAATCCCGATAAGCCTTTGCAGTCGGGCTTCAGCAAATCGTCGGATTTTATGGCGGTGAATGAGATTTCAACCATGGTAACCGACAAAGACGATATAACATATGCCGTGACGGGTATAAGCGGCGGTGAGGAGATAACGCTTATCGCGTCCCAAAGACAGAATGTGTTTAACGAATTGTCAACGGTAGACAAGGGCGACGTTATTCAGTTTGTAAAGAATATGAACGGTGAAATCGGTCTTGCGCGCAAGGTCTTGGATTTTTCGGAGCTTGACGAATATTATTACGACGACACCGACTACAAGAGTATTAAGCTCTACGCGTCCGCCTCCGAGGTTAAAAAGGACGTTATGACAAACATAAAGAAATATCTCGTGAATGAAATAATCTGTAATACGGACGGACGGGAAATTTCAAGCTGCGTATCCGCATCGGAGGAAAAAATCCCGAACACCGACAACGACGGCTTTGACAATTACTTCCTGTACAGCGACAAGCGGTACGAAAAGGGAAATATTGACTCCATAATCGACGGGGTCGGGGATTCGTGTTCCGATTTATATATATGGTCGGTCGGCGACGACGTTAAATTTATAACAATAATAAACAAATAAAGGAGGGGTTTGACAGTGGGCAGACCAAAAGAAAGAACCTCAAGGACGAGAAAGGAACGGCTTCGGATTTTGGGGAAAAACATTTATAAGGAACGGGCGCTTTACATATTGTTTATTCCCGTGCTGCTGTACTATTTGGTATTTGCATATTTACCGCTCGGGGGAATAATTCTCGCGTTTAAGCGATATTCGCCCGCGCTCGGTATATTCGGAAGCCAATGGATAGGTTTTGATAATTTTATAAAATTCTTTTCAAGTCATAATTTTGCGAAGATACTGTGGAATACGGTGCGGATAAGCTTATGCTCCATAGCGTTTAACTTTCCCGCTCCGATTATACTTGCGCTGCTGCTTAATGAGATACGCTGTATGGCGTTTAAAAAGACAGTGCAGACGCTTACATATCTGCCGCACTTCATATCGCTTGTAGTCGCGGTCGGACTGCTTACCGACTTCTTCTCAAGAACGGGACTTGTAAACAACATAAGAGCGTCAATGGGACTTGAAAGAATAGCGTTCATGATGGAGGAAAACTATTTCACATCTATGTACGTAGCGTCGGGAATATGGCAGCAGATAGGCTGGGGCTCAATCATATACATTGCCGCGATAAGCGGAATTGACCAGGAGCTTTACGAGGCTGCCGACATCGACGGCGCGGGACGCTTTCAGAAGATGCTCCATATAACGCTTACGGGCATTATGCCGACAATAACGGTATTGTTCATTATGCAGCTCGGTAAGGTTATGTCGGTGGGATATGAGAAAATCATTCTTATGTCAAACGATTTGGTATTGTCTAAATCCGAGGTTATTTCCTCATATGTGTATAAGCTCGGTTTCGGCACTTATCCCGATTACGGTTATTCAACGGCAGTCAACGTATTTAATATGGTGGTCAATGTAACAATTTTGTGCATTGCGAATAAATTCAGCCGCAAGGTGAATGAAACAAGCTTGTGGTAAGGGGGTATGGAAAATGAAAAGAAAAATAACGGTAGGCGGCGCGATATTTGACACATTTAATGTAATTGTGCTGACGTTTGTGGCTCTTATATGCCTTTACCCCATATTTTACTGTCTTGTGGCGTCGCTGAGCGACCCGACGGCATTGGCGGCTGCGGGAGGCTTTATGCTGTGGCCTAAGGGATTGCAGATTGAAGCATACAAATCGGTATTTGCAAACCATGAGATACTCACGGGTTATATGAACACGTTCTTTTATGTGATTATCGGTACGCTTCTCAATCTCGTGCTTACTCTTATAGGCGCTTATGTGCTGTCAAGACAAAATCTTACGCTTAAACGCGGACTGAACCTGTTTGTAACTCTTACAATGTTTATAAGCGGCGGAATGATACCCTTATACCTCGTCATGAAAGGAATAGGGCTGCTCGATTCAAGACTTGGAATAATTCTTGTGACGGCTGTGAATACATACAATCTGATTATGGCGCGGACGTACTTTTCAACAATTCCGCAATCTCTGGAAGAAGCGGCGAGAGTTGACGGCGCGGGCGAGATAAGGATTTTGTTTGAAATCATGATACCGCTTGCGGGACCGATAATAGCGGTACTTGGACTTTATTACGCGGTAAGCCACTGGAACTCGTGGTTTAATGAGATGATATATCTTTCCGACAGAGGAAAATATCCGATACAGCTGTTTTTGAGGGAAATACTTATCTTAAACGAGGTAAGCGCGGCTTCGCAGGATTTTGCGGCGGATAAGATGCCGCTTGCGGAAAGTATAAAATATGCGACAATCGTGGTTGCGACAGTTCCGATACTGTTTGTATACCCGTTTGTTCAGAAGCATTTTGTAAAGGGCGTTATGGTAGGCGCCGTTAAGGGTTAAAATAAATTTATTTATTATAAAAACGAAAATAAGAAACGGAGGTAATTATTATGAAAATGAGAAAAATGATTGCGCTTTTTGCCTGCGCGGCGATTGCGGTAACGTCTGCGGGCTGTTCGGGCGGCGGCGGAACAAAGGACGGCGGACAGGGAAACCTTGAAAAGCTGATGAACGCTCAGCCCGACGAGGTGACGCTGCCGCTGGTGGAAACACCCGTAAAAATGACGGTAGCGTCTACAATCTCGGTAACGTCGGCAGGTCAGACCTTTGGTTTGGGCGACATTGAAGCGTTTAAGGAGCTTGAACGCCGCACGGGCGTGCAGATTGAATACCAGACGGTATCGGAGGAAAAGCTTAACCTTTTGTTCGCGTCAAACAATCTGCCCGATATGATTTTAACCGACTGGGATAAGTTCGGCGGAACATATAAGTACGCAATGGACGGACAGCTTATTGCGCTTGATGATTTGATTATGGAACATTCGCCCGATTTTCTCAATGTACTGAAAAAGGATAAGTCGATACTCGACAATACGCTTGACGTAGATAAGCATATTTATCTGTATCCCTTTATTCGTCCCGAAATGGAGCTTCGTGTTTTCGAGGGCTTCCAGATACGCAGGGATTGGCTTGAAAAGCTGAATTTGGAAATACCGCAGACGGTGGACGATTTATATAAGGTGTTAAAGGCGTTTAAGGAACAAGACCCGAACGGTAACGGCAAGCAGGACGAAGTACCGATTATATCCGATAAAAAACTTCCGTTTATAGACCATGCCATGAACTGGTTTGGAATAGATGCGTTTTATCAGGACAACGGAGAGGTTAAATGCGGCTGGCTTCAGCCCGAGTATAAGGAATTCCTTGAAACCATGTCAAAATGGTATAGCGAGGGACTTATTGACGCCGATTATCTGACCTGCGACACAACGCAGTTCAGGTCAAAGGCGGTTAACGAGCTCGCGGGAGTATGGTACGGACGCGCGGCGGGTACGCTCGGCACGCTTGAAGCGGCAATGTCGTCCGTAAATCCCGATTTCTCGATTATCGGTATGCCGTGGCTTTCAAAGACGGAGGGCGGAACAGGATATGCTATGCCGTCAAAATATATAGACAACGTAACAAATATCGGTATGGCGATAACTTCAAATTGCCAGAACCCCGAGATTGCGGCAAAATGGTGTAATTACGCTTACGGAAAAGAGGGACACCTTCTCTTCAACTTCGGTATCGAGGGCGACAGCTATACAATGGAGGACGGTATTCCGACATATACGCAGAATATTATGAAAAACCCGAACGGACTTTCCGTATCAGAGGCGCTTTCAAGATACGCAATCCCCGGAAACTACGCAATGGAACAGAGCATTTATTACTTTGACCAGTTCATGACGGGAAGTCAGAAAAACGCGATAGACGTCTGGAAAAAGGGTGATACAGCCAGAACTCTGCCGACGCTCAAATACGACCAGTCGGAGCTGGAATACTCAAATAATCTGAAAAATGAGATAAACACCTATGTCGCGGAAATGCAGAGTAAAATCATTGTAGGCAAAGAGCCGATGTCAAGCTATGACACAATGATTGAGGAAATAAAGAAAATGGGTATAGATAAGGTTGTTGAAACTATTCAGACGGCTTATGACCGTACTGCTGCAAATTGATACAAATAATCTGTAATTCCCGAAGTCAAGGGGGAAACCTTAATGTTAAAAAAATATTTAGCGTTATTTATAAGCATGGTAATTTTTACCGTGTCCGCGCAGCTTGGCGTTGTGCGTGCGGCAGACGAGCCCGAGGCGGATACGCTTACGGTATCGCTTAACCCGACTGATGACGCGATTATAAGAAAGGACCAGACGGACCAGAATTTCGGAACAGCGGCAAGTCTGAACGCCGATATACGTGACGGAAGCCGCCGTTACGGACTAATCCGTTTTGACGCGTCGGAGATTAAAAGCGCGGTTGATACATCATCAAAAATATATCTGCGTTATTATGCCTCGAAGCAGGCGTATACAAACAGAGTAAGGCTTTACCCGCTTTACGGCAATCACAGGAACTTTAACGAAAATAAGATTACATGGTCAATAGCGTCAGGAATAACCGAGGACGGAGTAAGTCTGGCAGACTGGCTTGACGATGAATTTGACGTTCCAAAAGCCGCCGACGGCGAACAGGTAAACTATGTCGATGTTACCGATTACATAAAATCGCAGGACGATTATATATACGCCTTTAAAACATGGGCGAAAGAAGGCAGCGACAACTATGCGACCATAAAGAGTAAGGAAGCGAAGGGCTTTGAACCGCAGCTTATATTTTATACGGAGGTAAATTACATACTTGAAAAGGCGGCGGAGGAGCTTGCCTCCGCCATTCCCGCAAGCTCGCTTACCGAGGATTTTTCTCTTCCCTCGGAATGGAATAATTCGGGGCTTCTTCAGGATATATGTGAGATTGAATGGGAGTCGTCGGACGACAGCGTTATAAGCATAGAGGAAAGCGGCAGTGAATATCTGGCACATGTATGCCAAAGACCGCAGTCTGAGGACAAAACCGCAACGCTTATTATGCGCATATGGTATCGCGGCGCGGAGTATGAAAAGGAAATTGACGTACGGGTTCTCCGAGAGGGAATTATACCCGTTAAGGGCGACACTTATGTAAACGGCGGAAGCTATTCCGACAGGGTAAACGGCACGGAAAAAAGTATTTTCTGTGCCGACACGGGAATTGACGAGCTTGACAGGACAGCGTATCTGTCGTTTGACGCTTCCGCAAATGAGGAATGGCAAAATGCAAAACGCCGTATTTTGCGGCTGTATCCCAATAACGGCATCTGTCTGCAAAACGGTACCGTATATGTTTCGGCTGCAAAGGATTTTCACGGCGATATTGAAAAAATAAGCGGAAATGACGAAATGTCCAGCACCTTCGGCAACGAAACGGAAGCTGTATTAAATTGCGAGTACGCGCTGGATATTGACGTTACAGAGATGTGTTCGGACGGCGGAGAAATACTGTTCAGATTAAGAACAGACAGCGACGGCATAGAATTCTTTTCGTCTAATTCATTAAAGCCGCCGCAGATTATTCTGCTTGATGAAAAACAGTCTGAACTGTATGAAAAATACAACTCGGTTAAAGAGGGTTTGTTTTCAGAAAGAAGCGGTATAGCCGACGATTTTGTTCTGCCGCTTGATTTAGACGGATATACTGCCGAATGGACGTCAAACGGCAGCGTAGAAATAAGCGGTGAAACCGCTTTTGTAAACAGACCCGAATATACGGACAGCGATAAGCTTTGCGAGCTTAATTTACGCCTGTCCGACGGGGCTCTGTCGCAAAGCTTTACAATTCTTCTTAATATACTGAAAAAAGAAGCTGACGGTATAAACGGACACAGAAAACTGCATGACCCGATGAAGCTTTCGGACGAGGATTTTTTCGGACAGTGGAACGATACAATCGGCAGCTTCGATACAACTCCCGTTTTGCAGTATGACACCACGGAGGGCTTGGAGCAGGTAGAGTATTACGCAAAACGCGGCAATTACAGCGCCGCAAAGGAAGAGCTGCTCAGGTATTATCGGGAGCGGGATAATAATTTACGCTATGAGGTCGAGCCTGAGTACAGTAAAAGTCTTGATACGCAGCTTGCCTCAGAGCATATAATCGGAAACCAGTCGGCGTCGGCAGTGTTTTCTCTTGACAAAAACGCGGGCTGGACGGAAATCGAACTGCCCGTAAGCGGCGGCATTACCTCGTCATATATGCTTTTTGACCGTTCAAAGGACGGCGGCACGGGCGTGTTTTATTCGCGGCAGACGGAGTATGCGCCGTATATGAGAGTGGTAACAAAAAGCGGCGAACACATCTTGGAATGTACTTTTGACACATACTTTGAAGGCGGGGCAAACAGCGAAAAGGTAAACGGCGCCGACAGTCTTTTGTATGTTCACGAAGAGGGCAATCCGTATAACGATAATACAAAAAGAACCTTTATAAATTTTGATACATCATCAATCGGCGGCGACGAGGAGATAAAATCAGCGTCGGTTATGATATACGGCAAAAAACTCGGCGGCAGCGAAAAGAATATGCAGCTTATCCTGTATAAATCACCGCTTACGCCGTATCTGGACGAAACAACAGCTAATTGGAATGAAATTACGGCGGGCACGTTTAATTTCCGCGACTGCATATACGATTGGAACGCGCCTTACAATACAGAATCCGAATGGATAAATTCAATGGCGCGTCTGGAGGAAAACATATCGCTTGTAAGCGCATATATCGGACAGAACAACGGCGATTTTGCCGCCGCCGCGCTTGAAAATATTATAGATATTTATACATATCAAAGCGCGGGTTATCCCCGAACTCTTGACAGCGCGTGGCGCACGCCTGCGCTGCTTGCGACAATGTTCGGGCTTATAGACAGCGAATACATGACGTCCGAGGTGTTTACGGCGATGCTCAAATATGCGTATCAGATGCTGGTGTATTTTGACGGTGCGGCAACGCCGAGCGTTGTAAACCAGATGTGCGCGGCAGACGTGGGCTTTGCGCGGCTTGTTGTATATTTCCCAGAAATACACGACGCGTCTTATTATGAGCGTTCGCGGTCACGGCTTGACACAACAATAGGTACAAAGCTCACACATGAGGACGGAGCATATAAGGAAGCGACAACAGGCTATATACACAGAGTAATTGAAGAAATCATTGAAGTAATAGAGATGTATGAAAAAATCGGTTACAGTGACCTTGACGGCTACCGTGATACGGCTTATAAGCTGGCGTCATTCTATGCAAACTGCTTTTTCCCCGACGGAGAGCTTGTACCGTACGGCGACAGCGGACGCAGCAAGTATTTTGATAAGCTGTATGAGTTCGGTGAGTTCTTCGACGACGATATGATGCTTTGGCAAAGCCAAAAATCCGACGTTGAGGAGCCCGAAGCTTATAAGTCGGTCATATATCCCGTCAAAAAGACGGCTATAATGCGCGACAGCTGGAATAAAGACGCCATGTTTGCCCATATAACCTCGGAAACGGGACATTCGCACGGACACCCCGATGATTTGCATATGGATATTTACGCTTACGGCAGACCGCTTCTGATTGACGCGGGCAACGGAGGAGGATATAACCCGATTTTACCCGCTTCAACGGTCAGAACGGAAACGTACGCGCATAACACAATAGAAATAAACGGCGAGCCGCAGGGGTATGACATAGGCGAGAACGGCATGGAGCTGATTGCAAACAACTCGTTCGACACGGTGAACGGTTTTGCGGGAACATACGCGGGATTTCGTCATAACCGCAGAGTGTTCTTTCTTCATAACGCCTTTTGGATTGTTTCGGATTTGGTAGAGCCCGACAACAAGACGGAAGAAAATGTTTACCGTCAGAATTGGCATCCCGACAATAATGCGAATATGGAAACCGACAGCGTAACGGGAAAAGTAAAGACACATTTTGCAGGAACGGCAAACATTCAGATTTTACAGGCAGATATGAATAATACTGCGCTTGAAACGGACGAAAGCTATATAAAGGACAAAAACCTTGAAAACCGCGTTGAAAATTACGCTTCGTACACAAAGCAGATAAAGGGCGACGCGGTATTTAACACGCTGCTGTTCCCGACAAAGGCGGGCGGCGATACCGACGCGGGCTTTGAGAGTATCGCGGTTGACGGCGCTGACGACAATTCAGCCTCCGCCGCGAAAGTAAGCTACAGCGGAAAAACAGGCGTGTATTATATCTCGAACGAGGGCGAAAATGTAACGCGCAGCTTCGGAGCTTACAGCTCAAACGCCGATATGGCTTATGCGGAAAACAACTCGGACGGAAAGCTTGCTTACGCCGCTCTGGTAAACGGCTCGGTGTTAAAGGGCGCGGACGGTAAAAGCATTATAAGCTCGGATAAGAATATAAAGGATATTGCAGTGCGGCGTGTCGGAAACAGTCTGAATATAGACACCTCCGATAAACTGACCGCAGACGTAAAAATAGACCTCGGCGAAAAAGTGACGTCGGTTTCGGTAAACGGCACGCTTCATAGCTTTGAAACGGAGGGCAGCGCAATTATTTTAAAAGCGGATAAAATTGCTCTTCCCGTTTCGGTAAGCGGCAGCAATAAAAGCTATACATTTGATAAGGAGTGTAAATATTCTCTTGCCCTGAAGAAAAACGGCACGGTCAAAAATGTCACGGTGACTGTTCCTGCCGGTACTGCCGTAAAAGGCAGTCTTGAATGGGACGGTGAAATAGATTTTTCAATAAGCGAGAGCGAAAAGGGCTTGTCCGTAATATTCAACTCGGATTACGGCATTTCCTTTGATAAAGACATTACAATTTCGGTACCGTATTATTTATCCGCAGACGGATATTTTATAAGCGGCGGCAATAAAGCTTCGTTTGGCAGTGAAGTTAAAGGAAATGACGCAAACGGCGGCTGCGTTGTAAAATCAAAACGCGGAGCGGAATACGTATTTCCAAAGCTTGCAGGAGCGATTGACGCTTCGGGCGGCGGTGGCGGAGGCGGCGGAGGCGCGCCGAAAGCCACGAAAGCCCCCGACAGTACGGCTGAGCCGACAGCAACGCCCGAAATATCCAAAACGCCTGTTCCGACAGAAGAACCAACATTAAATAGTTTTTCGGACACGGCGGGACACTGGGCGGAAGAATATATTTGGGCGCTTCATGAAAAGGGCGTTACGGACGGTTATGAGGACAATACATATAAGCCCGACAAGCCCCTTACGAGAGCGGAGCTTGTGAAATTGCTCGTAAGCGCGTTTGACGAAGCGGAGCAGTATGATGGCGGATTTACAGATGTTAAAGCAGACGACTGGTTCGCAGGTTATGTAAGCGCAGGACTGAAAAACGGGTATGTGTCGGGCTATGATGACAATACCTTCCGTCCGAACGCGAAAATAACGCGTGAGGAGGCGGCGAAAATACTGACGCTTGTATACGAAAGTATGCACGATAAATCCGATACGCGCGGAAGCCTTTCGGGTTACTCCGATACCGCCGAAATATCCGATTGGGCTTACGAATACATGGAAAAAGCCGTCGGGTACGGCTTAATTAAGGGGACAGATAACGGCAGGACAGAGCCGAAGGGCGATTTTACCCGCGCTATGGCTGCCGCTGTAATATACAGAATAATGTTTAATCAATAGAGGGAGGAATATAAAAATGAAAATGACAAGAAAATTTATCGCAATGATTATTGCGGCTGTGATGTGCGTGGGACTGATAAGCGTTCCCGCAATGGCGGATACGGATGTAAAAACGCTTGATCCGTCTGATAAATGGTGGGTTCAGTATACGAGCTCAACGGGCGCATATGACGTTAAGGAAAATGATTATATACGCGCACACGGTTCGGGAAGAAGCGGATTTCTTGTTTTTGATGCTTCGCAGTTAACAATGACAGATGGTTCGGTTGGCGATTATGTGGCAAACGCACCGTCAATCATTTTGGAGCTGACGCAGTCGAAAAGCTCAACCACAGATTTTGAAAGTAAGGTTTATGGAATTTGGGATGCAACAGATGAAGAGGGAAATGTTACTTCATCAAAAAGCAGTCAGTCAAAAACGGCGGCT
Source organism: uncultured Lachnospiraceae bacterium (assembly GCA_964496015.1). Lineage (GTDB taxonomy): Bacteria > Bacillota > Clostridia > UBA1381 > UBA1381 > JALEPO01. Next base: position 20,305 of record CAZBXN010000003.1, read on the forward strand.
TATGATAAACAGCTGTTTGACGCAGGCAAGCATATAATTAACGTAAAAGGTACGGGAACAGAAGTGGTTACAGCGGATGTTACCGATTACGTTAAGGCACAGGAAGACGGAAAATATGTGTTTAAGATTGCGGGACAGAGCAGCGGTAACGCGCAGTATAACCCGTGCAGACTGATTTTTGATTACAGCGACGGCGCAAAGGCAAAATCGGCGATTGATGGTGTAACGCTTTCGGATAATATATTTTCAGAGAATTTCACACTTCCCACGGAGGGCAAATTTGACACTGTAATTACATGGTCGTCATCAGACAGCGCAATCGCGATAGACGGCGCAAATGCAGTCGTTACGCGTCCTACCGAGGAGGAGGGCGATAAGGAGGTAACGCTTACTGCAAGCGTTACCGTAGGCGAGGCAACAGAAACAAAAGAATTTACCGTAACAGTCCCCGCGGTTATAACGGCTGATATAATCAAGGCTTTTCCGACTGCCGACAGCTATGCGCAGAAGAGCAATCCAGACACTAACTTCAACGACAAAAAAAATTTTTATATAAACGGCAGCGGCAGACAGAATTTTATCCGTTTTAATGTGACGGATGTAAACGCCGACGAGATAGGCGAAGCGGTTTTGAATTTGTATTTCAGAGAAATCAATAAACCTGCCGATGGCAAAGATAATTTCGGAATTACGCTTTACGGACTTTCGGGACAGGATAAAACCTCATGGGAAGAAAGCACGCTTACATATAACGTCGGAGCTGAATTGGGATTATTGGATTCGTCGGAAAGCTACGGCTCGGGAGAATTGCTTGGAGTACAAACTGTTAAATACGACGAAGTCGGAACGATGGTTTCCATAGATGTTACCGATTATGTAAAATCGCAGACGGACGGTGTATATGCGCTGAGATTTTGCGGCGACAGTATTACGGCGTATTTGGACACGCGCGAATGTGAAACCGCGGAGCAAAGACCATATCTTGAAATTTCGCGCGGTGACACAGGCGCGGTAATCAGTGATACAAAGGCTCTGACGCTTGACGCCGAAGTAAAGGCGGGAAGTCTGACGCTGCCTGTTTCTGGCAGTATGGGTTCGGCTATAGCGTGGTCAACGGACAGCGATTTAATCTCGATAGACGGCGCGTCGGCAACTGTAAGCGACGTTCAGACGGAAACAAAAGTAACGCTTACCGCAACCGTAACAAAGGGCGAGAGCGAAAAAACAAAGGATTTTGAGATTACGATTATTCCCGCCGCGCGCGATGCAATAAGAGCGGATAAAGAGGCTCTTGCAATTCAAAATCAGGTAAGCGAGAGCTTCATACTTCCCGTTAAGGGCGAGCAGGGCTCGGATATTTCATGGGCATCGGATAATGCTTTGATTACAATAGAAGGCGCAAACGCGTCAGTGTCAGAGGTGGACGAGGAAACAGCCGTGACGCTTACGGCGACGCTTACAAACGGAGCCTATACCGAAACAAAGGAATTTGAGGTTACGATTATTCCCGTAGACGCGCAAAAGGACGTAGACGCGGACGCAAGCGACAGCGCACTTCATATTCCGAGCGCGGTTCAGGAAAGCTTTACGCTGCCGACAGAGGGCGCGCACGGCTCAACCATTACATGGGTAAGCGGTAATCCCGGCGTAATCGCCATAGACGGCGCGAACGCGGTTGTTGCGGAGGTTACGGAGGACACAACCGTAACGCTTACGGCGACTGTATCAAAGAAAGACAAATCTACACAGAGAAGCTTTGATGTAAAGGTGCTTGCAACAGGAAGCGATACTTCGGAAGCTGACGCGGCGGCTGACAATACCGCGCTTAGCGTACCCGAAACGGTAAGCGGGGATTTCACGCTTACAATTAAGGGTGAGCATGGCTCGGATATTTCATGGGTATCGGACAGCGATTTAATCGTAATAGACGGCGCAAACGCGCGCGTTACCGCGACTGGCGAGCCCACAGACGTTCATCTTACGGCTACCGTTACAAAGGGAGCAATCACGAAAACAAGAACCTTTACGGTAAAGGTTATGCCTGTCGGCAACGCTGATACGGCGGCTGATTTGGCAGCGATTTCAGTACCCGGAAATATATATGAAAAGCTGATACTGCCGATAGCGGGTGAGCATGGTTCGGAAATCACATGGACAACGGACAGCGATTTAATCACAATAAACGGCGCGCTTATTACGGCTGCAAGACCGTCGGAAAAAACAAACGCGGTTCTTACCGCAGTTGTGAAAAACGGACAATTCGCCGAAAGTAAGAAATTTACCGTAACCGTACTGCCGAATATGATAAGCGCGGCAACGGACGGCAAGGAAATCACTTCGTTTACGGAGGGTCAGAAAATGGTAGTCGGACTTGCAAACGGCGTTAAATTTAACGACGGTGAGAAAATGCACATTGCAACCTATGGCTTATCGGGCGAACTGCTTCATCTCTGGTACGGACTTGACAGCACGGCAAAGATAGAAATAAACGCCGACGGCAATCTCGGAAGCATAGGCGTGTTCGTATGGAAGAACGATATGGAGCCCGTGGCATGCGAGCATATAAGAAAAACGGCGGAGTAATAAATTTCAAGGCAAATAAATTTTAGCAAAGACTCGGATTGGAGGAATAAGCTATGTCAATAGCAAAAAGAATAATAAGCTGTATGCTGTTAATATGCGTGATGTTTACGGCAGCGCCGTTTGACGGCACATACGCAAGGGCGGAGGAGGAAAGCTTTTCCTTTACAATCCCTGTAGCTTACGATACTTATATAAGAAAAGGTTACGGCAATGATTATTCGGGCGATACTACAATGATTGTAGACGGCAGAGCTTCCTCCGAGCGTGTCGGAGTAATGCGCTTCAGGTACGGTTCGGGCGCATCGGACAGCGTGGAGGCTGTAAGAGATACGTCAAATCTGATAGTTCTGAGAATAAGGGTAAATCAAAACCTGGGAGTTCCCTCGCTTGCAATTTACGGCGTGAACGACGAGGTAATGAAATCCGAGTGGGACGACGGAAGCATGAATTATAATCTCGCAACGGGCTTGGGCATGCTTGCCGCGCGCGGAAGCGAGAAAGTACCGCTGCTTGCCGTGCAGGATATGGAGAGCGTATCAGCGGCGGACTATCTGGAATTTGACGTTACCGATTATGTAAAACAGCAGATGAACAGAGTAAACGACAAAGGCGACGGCGAATGTGTGTTTCTGATATGCGCCATGAATTCCTATTCTCCAAACGACTATTTCAGAATATATCAGGATAACGGCAAGGATACAATGAGCGCGGATAATGTCCCGAAGCTTATAGTGTCGGGCGGACGCGAGGGTTATCTCAAAAGAGATACTATGTCCTTGGATATTGAAAAAAAACATCAGGTTACGGAGAATTTTGTTCTTCCAGCCGTGCTTGGCGCGGACAGAGATACGGACAGCGCAAGCGAGGTGGAATGGCGCAGCGACACGGAGGGCGTCATAGCTCTTGAAAGAAACGGCGATACATATACCGCTATTGTAAACCGCCCCGATTCTTCAAAGCACGGCGATGCGGTTGTAACGCTGTCGGCGGAGATTAAAAACGGGGATTTAAGCGGATTTAAAAGCTTTAAACTATATGTTCCTCCAAAGGGCGTATATAACCCGATACTTACGAATTACATACGCAGCAATTCCGCCGAGGAAAGCAATCCCGACAGCGTCATATATTCATACGTAAAGAGTAAGACAAAATATGTCGGATTTGTCAAATTTCCCTATGTGCCGGAAGCGTTTGGCTATACCCCGAAAGCGGTTTTAAGACTGAAGCCGTATTTTATGCAGGGAGCGTTTACGCTTACGATAACGGCTGTCAGCGGCGGTAATGCGGAAAAGTGCTCCGAAACTATGACGTGGAGCGGCTCGCAGGATTTAATAGATGATAAGGGAGTATATTCCGAGGTGATAAATCAAAACCCGTCCGATATGGATTGGATTGAATGGGATATTACAGACTATATAAACAGTATCGGCGGCGACGCTGTGTTTAAGCTTGAAATAGCCTCCTCGGGCACTTCCTACTGTATGTTTTACGGCAACAGGGAAAAGTATATGCCGCAGCTTAAGCTATATAATTACGAGCTTATAACGGACGCGGAAAAATCAATTCAGGCAGTTGCGGAAAAAGTGCGGTCAGATCTTGGGATGATGAGCGGGGAGCTTAGTGCGGTTACGGGCGATATAGAGCTTCCGAACCCCGGGCTTTACGGCGTTACGGTTGATTGGAGCGCGTTTGACGAAAACGGCGGACAATCGGAATATATTTCCTCCGGGGGCAGGCTGATTAAGCAGCCCGAGGATGCCGATAAAAAGGTGAAATTAAGGGCTGTTATAAGCCGCGGCGACTGTGCGGAAACGGTTACGATAGAAACGGACGCGACAGTTTTAAAGAAAGCAACGGATGAAGAGGCTGTGAAATTCAATGAAGAAAAACTCGCGCTTTCAAGCGGAGTTTTAACAAGCGGCGGCAAGCTTCCGCAGGGATTTTACGGCGTGTCTGTTGAATGGTCGGCAGAGCCTGCGGACTGCATTAAAATCGACGGCGCAAATTATACGGTTATAAAAAGAGATACCGACACGCCCGTAACGCTCACGGCTAAACTGCAAAAGGGCGATGTGAACGCGGAAAAAAGCTTCAATGCGGAAATACTCCGCGACAGTAAGCAAAATCTGATTTACGGACTGCAAATCGTCGGCGGCGATACCGATATGGAAAAAACAAATGACGATAATATGCTGACGTATTATTCGCAGAACGGCGATTTTAATATTGATTATAAGCTTCTTAACGAAAAAAGCGCAGGAAGCGTTGTAATTGTACCGTACAAAAGCGGAAATATAAAAAATATAGGCATATATATTTCAGGCGACGGCGTGCAGTGGAAAAAGCTTGATGAAACCGCGGTTCATGAGGGAATAAACAATATTTCTTTCCCCGCTGAGAATGCGGCGTATTTAAGACTTTCGGTTATGACAAGCGGCGAAGCGGGAATACGCGAGGCGGGAATTTACGCCGCGGATGACAATGAAACCGTGGTTACGGCTTCGGATATTATAAATTCGGCAGAGTTTATCAAGCTGTCGGGGCTTCCCTCAGGCTTGGTGAAAAATGATTTTAAGCTGAAAAAAACAGTGAAAGACGCAGATATAAAATGGTATTCCGACAATAATGCGGTTATATCGCTCACGGAAGCGGCAGACACATACAACGCGTCCGTCAAAAGAGCGGATAAAACGAAGGGTGTTAAGCTAAAGGCTGTTGTAAGCATTAACGGAACAACGGCTGAAAAGGAATTTTCCGTAAGCGTCAGCGGAACGGAGCAGTCGCTGTCTTCGGGCGGCGGCGGAGGAGGTGGAGCGTCAAAGCCAAAAACGACCGCAAAGCCGCAGGAAACAGATGCTCCAAAGCCGACAGACGCGCCGAGTGAAACAGACGCTCCAAAGCCGTCGGATAAGCCCGAAAATACGGCGGATTTCAAGGATTTGGACCAAGCCGCATGGGCGAAAGAATATATTGCCGCGCTATGCCAAAAGGGAATTATAAGCGGCAGAACCAAAACAGAGTTTGCGCCTATGGAAAATATCACGCGCGAGGAATTTGTAAAGCTTATTGCTATTGCATTGGAGCTTGAAGAAGGCGGCGGGTGCGATTTTTCGGACGTGGCAAAAACGGCGTGGTATTATCCGTATATATGCTCGGCTGTAAAGGCGGGAGCCGTGAGCGGAACAGGCGGCGGAAAATTCGGAACGGGGAATAAAATAACGCGTCAGGATATGGCGGTTATAATTTCGCGCATGCTGAATAACGCCGATTACGCTGAAAACGGCGCGGCATTTAACGACAGCGGTAAAATCGCAGATTATGCCGTTGACGCCGTGGCAAAGCTTAACGCGCTCGGTATTATGTCGGGCGACGAACAGGGAAATGTAAATCCGCTGTCGTTTGCGACAAGAGCGGAAGCGGCAAAGATGATATATATGATGCTGGAAGTGTCAGAAAGAAATTAAGGTGTATTTATGAATAAATATATTAAGCCTCATCTTGAATGGATTGAGGAAACACAAAAAAAGCTTCAAAATAAAATGAAATATGTCCGTGAGCGAAGCGCGGAAAAACTTCCGTATACGACCGTGAACGGCGTCCACGACGATTGGAAGGACAAAAAAATCGGACGCTGGACAAACGGCTTCTGGGCGGGAATAATGTGGCTCATGTACATGAACACGCATGACGAACGCTACAGGGAAATTGCCGAATATGACGAACGGCTTCTTGACGGCGCGCTCCGTGACGCGGAAAACCTAAATCACGACGCAGGCTTTCTGTGGCTTTTATCCGCGGGCGCAAATTATCGGCTGTTCGGCGGACAGGACTCAAAGAACAGGGTGCTTTCGGCGGCGGCGGCTCTCGCGTCGCGGTATAACATAAACGCGGAATATATAAGAGCGTGGAACAATGAGGACAGAGTGGGCTTTTCCATAATCGACTGCATGATGAACCTGCCGCTTCTCTACTTAGCGTCAGACATTACAAAGGACGCCAGATTTAAGCTGATAGCGGAGAAACACGCAATGTCGGCAATGAAAAATCATCTTCGTCCCGACGGCTCGATTTATCACGTTGTAAATTACGACCCTGTAACGGGCGAAGTGACAATTCCCGAGCGGACGCAGGGCTATAAATCCGAAACCTCGTCATGGTCGCGCGGTCAGGCGTGGGCGTTGTACGGCTTTGCGCTAAGCTATATACATACGGGCAGAACCGAATTTTTAGACGCGTCAAAACGCGCGGCGCATTATTTTATAGCAAATCTAACCGAGGACAGTGTGCCGTTGTGTGATTTCCGCGCTCCCGCCGAGCCTGTGTATCATGACACTTCGGCGGGCACCTGCGCGGCGTGCGGGCTTATAGAGCTTGCAAAAATTGTGCCCGAATATGAAAAGAGTTTGTATTTTAACGCGGCAATGCGTATATTAAAGGCTGTGGAAAAAGACTATGCCGATTGGGACAGAGAAAGTGACACGCTTATACGAAACGGGTGTGAAGCGTATCATGACGGCTTGCAGGATTTACCGCTCATATACGGCGACTATTATTTTATCGAGGCGTTGTATAAGCTTGGCGGAGGAGATGTGCTGCTATGGTAAATATTGACGTACAAGGAAAAACGGCAAGAGTCAGTAATTTCTGGAACGCCGTTCACTTTCACCCGACAGACGCGATAGAGGACGAATGGGGAAAAAATATAATAGAAAATATCGCAGAAAATCATGCGGCAAATTTTATGCGTATTTATGCGATGTTTGAAGATATTGTTTCAAAGGACGGCGGCGGAAATTTAAGCTATGATTTTACACTCAATGACGAAAGAATGGACTATCTTGTCAATAAGGGCTTTAATCTGCTTATATGCTTTAATTTTATGCCCGACTGCATTGCAAAAAATCCAAAGCAGGACACGGGAATACCGAGATACAAGGGAAAGCGCGTAAACAATTCTCCGCCGTCTGATTACGATTTGTGGGAGGAGGTATGCTTTAAGTATACCGAACATCTTCTTGACAGATACGGGGAAGAGCGGCTCGGCAAGTGGTATTTTCACTGCTGGAACGAACCCGACCATGAGTATTGGGTGACTTCCAAATCCTGCTTTGATTATGAGCGCGACGGCGATACCGACAAAATAGACGAGTATATAAAGCTGTATGATGCGTTCGCAAAAGGCGTAAGAAGAGCCTGCAAAAAAGTCAGAATAGGCGGACCGTCCGCCGCCGCATGCGACGGATTTACAGAAAAATTCCTTGAGCATATATCGGTGGATAACGGCAAAAGCCTTGATTTTTTGTCAATACACGCGTATTCGGATATTAAATACAGCAATACCGACGGAAAAATATGCCCCGAAAATATAATAAAGCGCATTTTACTCGCGCGGGATATGCTGGAAAAGCATAATCTTGGCAATACCGAAATTATTATGGACGAATGGGGCGCGGCTGCGGGCGGATTTTTGAGCATAAAGAAAAATCCCGAAATGATTTTCCGCGAAAATGAATTTTTCTCCGCGTTTTATTTTAAGCTGATTAAGCTGATTGCAAAAAGCGGAGTAAATATGCCGCATGCGCTGATTTGCCTGTCGGGACAGCATAAGTCCGTGTCGGACTTTGACGGCTACAGGAGCTTTTTTACAAAAAGCGGCTTTAAGAAGCCCATATATAACGGTTATTGTCTTGCGTCGCGACTGGGCGAAAATTGGCTTGACTGCGGCGGCGACTGTATAGCGACCGTTAAAGAAAACGGCGATATGGCGATTGCTGTGTACAGCTTAGAGGCAAAGGCAGTACAGGTAAAAATATCGGGTCTTAGCGGCATATACGAAATACGCCGTACGAGGATTGATGGCAGGAACGCGAACGCGTTTGGCGCATGGAACGCTATGGGAAAACCCGAAATTGACGAAAATATAAAAAAGGAAATAATGAGGTGCGGCGAGCTTAGAACAAGCTCGGAAAACATACGAGCCGATAAGGAATATATAACGGAGACGGTATTTGACGGCGCGGGCGTTGAGCTCATAGAGCTTGTTAAAACCGCAGATTTGGAGGAGCGAACGGCATGATGCAAATATCTCTTATCGCGGTATGCGCCGTAATGCCGTACAACGGGAAAAAACGGGAGGAAACGCAAATTGAGCAATGATTTTTTACTTAACACGGAAACGGCAAGACGGCTGTATCACGATTATGCCGAGGGGCTTCCGATTATAGATTATCATAATCATCTTTCGGTAAAGGAGGTTTTGAGCAGCTATACATATAAAAATATAGCGGAACTGTGGCTTTTGGGCGACCCGTATAAGCACCGTGCGATGCGTATGTGCGGCGTTGAGGAAAAATATATAACGGGCGGCGCTTCGGATTATGAAAAGTTTGCAAAGTGGTGCGAAATTTTCCCGCGTCTTATCGGAAATCCGCTGAAGCATTGGTCGCAAATGGAGCTTAAAACGGTGTTTAACTGCGATATTCCCATATGCGGTCAAAATGCCGAAACACTCTGGAATACGCTAAATGAAATGCTCAAAGAAAAGGAATATACCTCGCGCGGAATACTTTCGCGGTTTAATATCGAATACTGCTCGCCGTGTATGCTTGTAAACGACGACATATCGGAATTTGACGGCGTTGCAAATACCGCGCCGTCAATGCGGGGCGACGATATGAAAAACATTACAGTTGACTTCATAGATAAGCTCGGTGAAAATACGGGAGTTAACATAACCTCGCTTGACACACTGAAAACAGCCTTGTCAAAGAGATTTGACGCATTTCATCAGGCGGGCGGAAAATTCTTTGATTACGCCGCTGACGACGGCTTTCGGTATAAAAGCGACGACGGCAATAACGGCGACAGGCTCAAACGGGTAATTTTGGGCGACAAATTATCGGAATATGATACGGTGTATCTCAATTCCGAGCTTCTGCGGATTGCATATGGAGAATGTGCGAAGCGCGGCTGGACGGTACAGCTTCATATAGGCGCGCTTCGGTATACAAGCAGCCGTTTGAGGAAAATAGCGGGAGCGGCAGGCGGTTTCGCTGGTATCGGCAATTTTGACGCGCGGCATATCGCAAATCTGCTGGACGACGTTGAGAGCGGTGAGCATGGCTTGGCGCGGACAATACTGTTTACACTGAACCCCGCGTATAATGAGGCTTTGGCAGTCTTGTGCGGCTCGTACAGCCGCGATAATGTGCCCGCGCTTGTGCAGCAGGGTCCCGCATGGTGGTGGTGCGACCACTATTCGGGCATAACAGGCGTGCTTGACAGCATAAGCTCCTTTGGACTGTTGTACGAATTTATAGGCATGACAACAGATTCAAGAAGTGTGCTTTCATTTGTCCGTCACGATTATTTCAGACGCGCGCTATGCGCGTGGCTCGGAAATCAGGCGGAGAGCGGAATATTTAATGAGGATATTGAAACACTTGGAAATTTGGCGCAAAGAATGTGCTATAAAAACGCGGCAAACGCCGTAAAATGAGATGAGGAGATAAACATGGATAATTTTTTTAAAGATAAAACCGCGGTTGTTACGGGCGCGGGCGGTACGCTGTGTTCGGCTATTGCCGTAAATCTTGCAAAAAAGGGCGCGAAGGTGGTTCTTGTCGGACGCACCGAGGAAAAGCTTAAGAATACAGCCGGAAAAATCTATGAGTCCGGCGGTGTTTGTTCTATTGAACCGTGCGATGTTACCGATGAAAAGGGAATAACGGAACTTGCAGAAAGAGTTAAATCAGGCTTTGGCGCGTGCAGTTTTCTGATTAACGGTGCGGGCGGCAACAACGGAAAGGTCATGACAACGAATAAATTCTATGTCAGCGGCGAGCTTGACAATAAAGACGGGGACTTCAAGGGCTTTTTCAATATCGACATGGACGCTTTTAAATCTGTGCTTGAAATAAATACAATCGGAAGCGTTATACCGTCACGCGTGTTTGGCAGACAGATGGCTGAAAACGGCGGCGGTTCGATAATCAATTTCGCGTCCATGAACAGCTATTGCCCGCTTACTAAGGTTCCCGCGTACGCAATGAGCAAATGTGCCGTTGTCGGGCTTACAAAGTGGCTTGCGGGGTATCTTGCACCCGCAAATATACGCGTAAACGCGATTGCGCCGGGATTTTTTGCGAACGAGAGAAGCGAGAAGTTTTTGGGAACAGCCGAAACAGGATATTCCCCGAGAGGTCAGAGCGTCATAGACCACACGCCTATGGAACGCTTCGGAAAGGCTGAGGATTTACTGGGAACGGTGGATTGGCTGCTTGACGACAGGGTGTCCGCATTTGTGAGCGGTATCACCGTACCCGTGGACGGAGGATTTCTGACAAGGAGCGGTGTTTAATATGAAAATGGGAATGATGCTGCCCGCAAGGGCGTGCGAACAATGGGAAATAGCCGCGCAGCTTGGCGTAAAATATGCGATTACAAAGGCTGCCCCGCAGCTTACGGGCTTAAACGACCCCTCCGATTATGAGGCATTAAAGGCTGTGCGCGACGCATTTAACCGTCACGGGCTCGAATTATACGGTCTTGAGGGCGACGAGTTCGATATGGACAGGATAAAGCTCGGACTTGACGGCAGGGACGAGGATATTGAAAAATACAAAAAGATGCTTGAAAATATGGGCAGACTCGGAATAAAAATGCTCTGCTATAATTTTATGGGCGGAGTGGGCTGGTACAGAACCGATACAGACGTGCCCGAGCGCGGCGGCGCAGTTTCCTGCGGTTTTAACGCGGAGCATGCCGAAAAAAAGCCGCTTAAAATCACTGCCGAAAAGATGTGGGAAAATTATGAGTATTTCATAAAGAGAGTTATCCCGGCCGCTGAAAAGGCGGGCGTGATAATGAGTCTGCACCCCGACGACCCGCCCATACCCGAGCTTTGCGGCTATTCGAGAATTGTGATAAACGCAGGCGCATACAGGCGCATAATGGCAATGTCGGACAGCCCCTCGCATAAGATAACTTTTTGTCAGTCGTGCTTTAAGCTTGCGGGTGAGGATGTGTTTGAGCTTATAAAGGAGTTCGGAAACAGAATACAATTTCTGCATTTCCGCGATGTTGAGGGCAGCGCGTATAATTTTAAAGAAACTTTCCATGATAACGGGCCTACCGACATGGTAAAGCTTATGGAATACGCGGCTAAGTACGCTCCCGACTGCATTGTACGCGCCGACCACACGCCGACAATGGCAGGCGAAACGGACAAAGAAACGGGATATGCAGTGCTTGGCAATATTTTTGCCGCGGGATATATACGCGGAATAGCGGAGGCGTCGCATATAAAGCTGGATTGATTTGGAATACTGATATACCGCTGATTTCAGAATATACGGGCTACTTGTTATCCCCCTGATAAGAATTTCTCTCCCTCTTATTAAGCTTAAACCGTGTATTCTGTGATGAGCGGTATATCTTTATTTATTTTATAAATCGCATTGTATAGGACATAAAAAAAGAACTGTCACGCGTGACAGTTCTTTTTTGCGGCTTATCTTGACACAAATACCTGTGTCCAGTAAATCGTACCGTTTTGATTTTTAACGGCGCCTATGCCGATTTCCTTTAAATTGGCGTTTAAAATATTCGCTCTGTGACCCGAAGAATTCATCCAGCCCTTCATGACCTCTTCCGCGCTTCTCTGACCGTAAGCGATATTTTCCGCCGCGGCTCTGTAGCTTATTCCGCTTGCTCTGAGTCTGTCAAACGGGGATTTGCCGTCGGGGTTTGTGTGACTGAAGAAGTTTCTGTTTATCATATCGCTGCTGTGCGCACGCGCGACTTTCGCCAAATCGTCCGCCCATGTAAGCGCGTTAAGTCCTCTTGATGTGCGCTCGCGGTTGACAATTTCAAGTACCTCGCGCTCCATTTCCGAGGCTGTAGATACTGTCGGCTTTGTTGTCGGCTGAACAGTCGGCTTAACCGTTGGTTTAACGGTTGGCTTAGCTGTCGGCTGAACCGTTGGTTTAACTGTCGGCTGTACCGTTGGTTTTTCCGTTGGCTGAACCGTTGGGGCAACCGTCGGTTTCTCTGTCGGCTGAACAGTCGGTTCAACGGTTGGTTTTGCTGTCGGCTTCGGTGTTTTCTTGACCGATGACGGACAGCTGCCTATGATAACGGAGCAGTTTTTGCCGTTCCAGTCAACTGAGCATTTCAGCGCCTCGCTTATCGCTCTTATAGGAACAAGCGTTCTGCCGCCCTGAATAAACGGTGCGGCGTCAAGCTTAACGCATTTTCCGTTTACCCACATATCGCAGCAAGTAATGTGTTTATGGCGGTGGTATGATTTTTTGACAGGGCGGTTTTTGAC
>CAZBXN010000004.1:0-33036 GCA_964496015.1 uncultured Lachnospiraceae bacterium
TCATTGACGGAATAACTGCCTTTGATACGATAAACGGAGCGTTCAAGTCAACGTCGATAACCTGTCTGAACTCTTCCGCCGTCATGTCGCACATGGGTATTCTCTTGATGATACCCGCGTTATTTACGAGAATATCAATCACGCCGACCTCGGCTTCGATTTTCTTAACCATGTCCTGAACCATTGCATCGTTTGTTACGTCGCAGACATAGCCCTTTGCGTCGATACCGTCCGCTTTATACGAAGCAAGACCCTTATCGACAAATTCCTGCTTAATATCGCAGAATACGATTTTAGCGCCCGACTTTGCGTATGCCGAAGCGATAGCGTAGCCGATGCCGTAGGATGCGCCCGTTACAAGCGCAACTTTGCCCTCAAGGCTGAAATTTAAGTAATCACTCATTTTGATTTCTCCTCTCTTACTTTTGTTTTTTTATTAAATATTTTAAATATTTACTGTTTTATAACACATTTTAATCCGCTTAGACAAGGCAGTATAAGCGGATTTATTGCAACGGGTCGGGACGGTAAATCAGATGTGAGAAGTTATCCTCTATATCCTTATACCAATACGTTTTAAGTCCCTTTGCATTTTCGGAAACGTCGTGAACCTCCGTAACTCTTTCGTCCGCTTTCAGCTTTGCGACAATTTCATCAAACGCTTTCGGCGAAACGGAAAATGCAATATGTCTTATTCCCGCCTGCTTTTCCTCGTCCGCTGTTTTATCGGACATTGCCGAAACGAACTCAATCATGCTGCCGTCGGGAAACTGCAAAAAATATGTGCCCTTGCCGTTGTCGTAAACAACGCGTCCACCGTACATTTCCATGTACCAGTCTTTCAGAGCCGCAGTGTCCTTTGAAACAATCGCGATATGTTCAATACCCTGTACCATGTTAATCACTCCTTATCATATTTCATAAACTATGGTAATATTATAGCATATTTTTACTGCAATTTCAACAGGAATTTTAACATTATTTCCAAAATTTCTATTTTCTCATATCAACCGCCCACATTTTCGCTATCGCGAGCAGCTCACGAAGATACATTGACACTCTGCCCTCAAGCGGCGTTTTTGCATGAACGGTCGCGGTATTTATGCCCTCAAGCGCGGCAAGACGCTTTGCGCGGTAAATATGAAAATCGTTTGTAAGCGTCGCAATTTTTGCGTTTTCAAAACGCCCGTCAATTATCTTTTTTGAAAATCTGAAATTTTCCGAGGTACTTGTCGCCTTATCCTCTTTTAATATCCTGTTTTCGTCAATTCCGCGTTCAATCAGAAAATCCGCCATCGCGTCAGCCTCGGAAATATCCTCCTGCGGTCCCTGACCGCCCGTTACAACCGCGACGACGTCCATGTTTTCCGCAAGATATTCCGCCGCCGCGTCAAGCCGTTCCTGCAAAGGCAGCGTCGGCGTTTTCCCATGCACGCCCGCGCCGAGCACGATTAAAACATTCTCACTGCCGTCGGCAGTATCGTGTATACCGTAAAGCCATACCGAAACGCAGGCTGCGAGCACGACAGCCAAAGCCGCCGATACAAAAATTTTAATCCATTTTTTCAATTTGTCAAACAGCGCGCCAAATAAAACGCATACCGCGCCAAGCATAAGCTCCAGTATTATTCCGAGCGTAAAATTAGCCGTAACCGCGCATATCATTCCCGAAAGAATAAATGCGCCTCCCGACAGAATAAGTAAAATCCGTAAAAGCTTCATAATCTCTTCCTTATTAACCAAAAGGGCTGCCGCATTGTTTTACGCGGCAGCCCCAAGCCTATTTTACTTTAACGACCTGTAATTCTTTTTGAAATATTCGTTCGTTTCCTTTGCGACTACGCCGCTGAGCGCAAACAGCGCGATAATATTCGGTATTGCCATTAAGCCGTTGAATATATCGGCGATTGTCCAGACAGCCGAAACCGTCAGATACGGACCGATAAATACAGCCGCAATGTATACCCATCTGTAAACCTTAACAAGCGCCTGGTTTCTGTTTGACAGATATTCAAGACATCTCTCACTGTAGTAGTCCCAGCCGAGGATTGTCGTAAACGCGAAGAATGTCAGACACGCCATAAGCACGAACGACGATACCATTTCGGGGAACGGAAGTCCCGACTGAAAAGCATCTCTCGTAATCTGGACGCCCGCGAGCCCTTCCTTTGCCCATGAACCGCCGATTACGATTGAAAGTCCCGTCATTGTACAAATAACGATAGTGTCGATAAATGTTCCCGTCATGGAAACAAGTCCCTGACGAATCGTGTCCTTTGTTTTAGCCGCAGCCGCCGCGATAGGCGCTGAACCAAGACCCGCCTCGTTTGAGAAAATGCCGCGCGCAACGCCCTTTTGCATTGACGCTATCATTGCGCCGAGAACGCCGCCCGCCGCTGCGCGTATAACTGATATTCCGTCTCGCGCCGACGCGCGTATACCTGATATTCCGTCGCCCAAGCCGAACGCGCCCTGAACGATTTCAACAATTGCACCGGGGATTTTTGTGACGTTGCAGATAAGAAGAACTATCGCAAACAGCACGTACAAAATAGCCATAAACGGCACAATAACCTGCGATACGTTTGAAATACGCTTAACTCCGCCGATTACTACAAGAGCCACAAACGCCGTAACAATCAAGCCGCCGATTACAACCGCCCATGAATAGTCCATACCGCCGATTGAAAATGCGATATGCGATACGTTCGGGTCGAAGAAATCCTGAATTGCCGAGGAAATACCGTTAATCTGCGTAATTGTACCGATACCGAGAAGTCCCGCGAGAACACCGAACAACGCAAACAGCTTTGCGAGCCATTTCCACTTTGCGCCCATGCCGTTTTCTATGTAATAGAACGGGCCGCCGAGTACGTGACCGTTTTCGTCAATCGTGCGGTACTTAATCGCAAGAAAGCCCTCCGTATACTTTGTCGCCATTCCGAAGAACGCCGCAACTATCATCCAGAACAGCGCGCCGGGTCCGCCTGCCGCCAGAGCCGTCGCAACGCCGACAATGTTTCCCGTGCCTATTGTCGCCGAAAGCGCGGTACATAACGCACCGAAGCTCGAAATCTCACCCTCGCCGCCCTCTTCATTCTTTATCATGAATTTAAGCGCTTTACCGAGATGTCTTACCTGCAAGCCGCGTACGCGTATTGTAAGATATATGCCTGCTGCCAAAATAAGAACAATCAGCGGTATACCCCATACCCAGCCGTCAATTTTGTCGAGTACATCTGTAAATGTCATGAATTTATTCCCCCTTGTATATAAAATAAGACAGAGAAATTCTATCATAATATAAAAATATTGTCAATATTTATACAAGAAATTATATTAAATTTAGATTACGCAATTTTAAACCAATAAATACATTTTGAAAAAAGCCTTGAAAAATGTTGTAAAATGGTATATAATTTATTATGTATAAATATACATTTTTGGGAAAACAACTAAATTTCAGGAGGTTAAAGCTTATGTGCGGAATAGTTGGTTATATAGGAGAAAAGCAAGCCGCCCCGATTTTACTGGAGGGCTTGTCAAAGCTTGAATACAGAGGCTACGACAGCGCGGGCATTGCCGTGTTTGACAGCGGAAAAATCGAAGTTCAAAAAGCAAAGGGCAGACTTGCGGGTCTTTCGGAAAAAACAAACGGCGGACAAAACGTCAAAGGCGCAATGGGAATAGGTCATACCCGCTGGGCAACGCACGGCGAGCCGTCGGACATAAACTCTCACCCCCAAGTTTCAAGCTCGGGCAGATTTGCGGTTGTACATAACGGAATTATTGAAAATTACATATCATTAAAGAAAAAGCTTAAAGACAAGGGCGTTGAATTTGTTTCGGAAACCGATACGGAGGTTATTGCGCATCTTTTTGAATACTACTATGACGGCGATATTCTCGAAACCATGATTAAGGTTATAAACCGCGTTGAGGGTTCGTACGCTTTGGGTATTCTCTGCTCCGATTACCCTGACCAATTCATCGCGGTAAGAAAAGCAAGCCCGATGATTGTGGGTTTGGGCGAAAACGAGAATTTCATTGCGTCCGACGTTACGGCAATTTTAAAGCACACGAGAAATATTTATTACTTAGAGGATAATGAAATAGTAGTGCTTAAAAAAGACGGCGTAAAAGTTTACAATACCGATAAAGAGGAAGTAAAAAAAGACGTATTCACCGTTGACTGGGACGTGAGCGCGGCTGAAAAGGGCGGCTACGAGCATTTCATGATGAAGGAAATCGAGGAGCAGCCAAGAGCCCTGCGCGACACGATAAGCCCGAGAATTAAGAGCGGCAAAATCGTGCTCGACGATATTTCTCTTACAACCGAGGATATTAAAAATATAAACAAAATATATATTGTCGCCTGCGGAAGCGCGTACCATGTCGGCGTTGTCGGCAAATACGTGATTGAAAAGCTCTGCCGCATACCCGTTGAGGTGCAGGTCGCGTCGGAATTCCGCTACTGCGACCCGATTATCGGCAAAAACGACCTCGTTATCGTAATAAGCCAGTCGGGCGAAACCGCCGACACGCTGGCGGCATTGCGCGAGGCGAAAAATCACGGCGCGCGGATTTTGTCAATCGTAAACGTTGTAGGAAGCGCGATTGCGAACGCGTCGGACGATGTAATCTACACATGGGCAGGTCCCGAAATTGCAGTTGCGACAACAAAGGCTTACAGCACTCAGCTCGCCGTAATTTATCTTATTGCCGCATATATGGCTGAAAAGCTCGGCATGCTCACGTCGGGCGAATATTCAAAGCTTATCTCGGATATTGAAAAGCTGCCCGAACAGGTTGCGGAAATTTTAAAATCAAAGGAAGACGTTCAGTATCTCGCGTCACTGTTCTATAACTGTCATTCGATTTTCTTTATCGGACGCAATCTTGACTACGCCGTTTCCATGGAGGGGTCGCTCAAATTAAAGGAAATATCCTACATACATTCCGAGGCTTACGCCGCGGGCGAATTAAAGCACGGAACAATTTCGCTTATTGAAGACGGAACGCTTGTAATCGCGCTTGCCACGGGCAAGGAGCTGTTTGACAAGACTGTTTCAAACGTCAGGGAGGTTAAGGCGCGCGGCGCGGTTGTCATGGGCGTTACAACAACCGAACACGAAAGCATGGCGGAGGTCGCAGACCACGTTATAACAATTCCCGTTACAAATGAAATACTTCTGCCGTCGCTTACGGTAATACCGCTGCAATTATTCGGATATTATGTCGCGTCGCTAAAGGGCTGCGATATTGACAAGCCGAGAAATTTGGCAAAATCGGTTACGGTTGAATAATGTATAATAAAAAATTCCCGTTTGTCGTATAATGATAAACGGGAACTTTTTTTATGCGGAGGTATTTTCATGAAAAACTTTATAAAATACGCAATACTGTTTTCGCTCGGCGGAATATCTTACCTGCTTATGGAGCTTTTATGGCGCGGTTACTCGCACTGGACAATGTTCGCGCTCGGCGGTCTGTGCTTTGTCTTAATCGGCGTCATAAATGAATTTTATACGTATGAAATTCCGCTTTTCATTCAAATGGTAATCGGCACGTTCATTATTACCGCGCTCGAATTTATCACCGGCTGCATTGTAAACCTGACGCTTCATTTAAACGTCTGGGATTACAGCGATATGCCGATGAATATTATGGGGCAGATTTGCCTGCCGTATATGCTTTTGTGGTTTTTGTTAAGCCCTGTCTGCATTATCGCCGACGATTATATGCGCCACTATTTTTTTGACGAGGAAAAACCGCATTACAAGCTTTTTTAAGCGTAAACCTCGGGCTTTAAAATGCCTATGTACGGAAGATTTCTGTAGTGCTGATTGTAGTCAAGTCCGTAGCCGACAACAAATTCGTCCGGAATTTCCGTTCCTACGTACTCGCATTCAACCTCGGTTTCGCGGCGTTCGGGCTTTGACAGCAGCGTGCAGATTTTCACGCTCGCGGCGTTTCTGTCCTTAAAAAGCTGCTTTAATTTTGCAAGGGTGTTGCCGCTGTCGATAATATCCTCGACTATAAGCACATGTTTCCCCGCCGCGTCGGCTTCAATGTCCTTTTTAATATTGATTTTGCCCGACGACACCGAACCGCTTCCGTAGCTTGACGCCTGCATGAAGTCAAGATTTACGGGAACCTTGATTTTGCGCATCAAATCAGCCGAAAATACAAGGCTTCCCTTTAAAATTACGACAAACAAAATTTCCTTACCCTCGTAATCTTTTGTAATCTGCGCGCCGAGTTTTCCGACCATTCCGGCAATTTGTTCTTCCGTCAGCAAAACTGACTTTAAATCATTTGACATTTCACTTCCACCTTCCGTATATTTTTTAAAATTCCGAATAGTTTTTAATATCTATTATTCTATCACAACTGAAATCATTTTTAAAGGTATTCTTTGAAAAAAAACGGATAAACTACAAAAAAATCCCGATGAGGTGAAAATTTTGAAGAAAATACTTTTAAGCGTTGCTTTTTTTATGATAATTTTTACGAAAACGGCTTTCGGCGCGTCACAGGAATACGACAAAATCCTTGACGCGAAAATAAGGGAATACGGCGTGTTTGACGGCAATGGCGGCGTCGTATACGGCAGCATAGAGCATTTTTCCGAAAAAAGCGATATGCTTTTTTTGCTGTATTTTGCGGACAATTCCGTATTCTGCGATATTTACAGCGATTCGGACGGCATACAGCATACCGACACGCTTAAATTTTCAAGGGACGACATGAAATCCTGTAAAATATCGCTCGCGCATTTGGGCAATCAATCGTATCTTGTGGCAGAAAAGACGGAAAAGGGCAAAAAAGCCGCGGAATTTTTCACGGTAATAGACGACAAATTTAAAAATGTCGCGCCCGTAAAATATGACAATATCTCGGATATTGCCGCGTTTGACGAAAAGGGCGCAAATATTTTTGACAACAGCCGCGACAAGCTTTATATGTTTTTAAACAGCTTAAAAAGCGATAAAATCAACAGCTTCCGTCTGAAAAATCACCTTGACCTCCTTAGCGAGGAGGAGCGGAACAACATTATTGCCACGCTTTCCGCCTGCGCCGATATAATGACCTTTGACAATAAAAACTACGATATTGACAAGCTTATGCTTCATCTGCTCTGCACGCACAAAAATTTTCTGAGCATTATCGGCAACACGTATCAAAACGCCGAAAACGGCAGCGACATCGGGTTTGACGATATTTCCATGGTAAGCGCGGAATATATCGACTCGATTTTACAAACTGTTTTCGGCGTTACGCCCGAGCACCCGCCCGTAAATGCGCTTATTGAACGCAATTTCTGCTACTCGGGAAATTTGTATTATTACAAGAATATTTTCGGCTCGGATTTTAATACCGAAATCCGCGATTTAAACGGCGTATATGAGCTCGGGGGAAGCGTTTACTACGTCGTTTTCAGCGATATTTACCATGAAAACGGCAAGGCGACGCCCGAATACAGCTTCGCCGTGCTTAGGAAGAACGACACGCCGCCGTATTCGGTTATACGCCTCGGCATGGGCGAAAGTCTCTTAACCTCGGACGAGGCTATGCTATACAGTCCGAAAAAGACGTTTGAAAACTCAAACTGGGTTACGCCAACTCCCGATTATACGCCCTCCTCCCCGTTCACCCTGCCTTTTCTGCTGTTTGTTATCGCAGTAAGCTCCGTTATTTTTGTTATCGGCGTTATTATTATCGTGCGGGAATTGACGAAGAAATAGCTTTCAAACTATTGAATAGCCTTTATAAAAAGCATCGTTCCGAATATGAACGATGCTTTTTAAATATCTATATATCGCTTTTCTGCCTGTTGCAGGCGGCACAAAGAACTTTACAATTTTCTGACGTGGTTTTTCCTATCCTCTCGGGGACACACGCTGCGGGGCGGGCGATACGGACGGGCTTGCGCTCGGTGCCTGCGTTTCCTCGGGTACTGGTGTCGGACGCGCCGCCAGCTCGCCGCCGAGCGTGTCAATTTGCTTATTCAAATCCTCTATCTGCGCGTTCAGGTCTTCTATCTGCTTCTTTAACTCCGTATTCTCCGCAATCGCGCCCGTTATTTCCCTGTGATGCGCGCTGTCTGCGCCGACAACTATGCCTATAACCGCGAGCGCGACAATAACTGCGGCGACTATGCACGCCGCTATTATCAAAGGCTTTTCGCCCTTTCTTTTCTGGTTTCCGCCTATTTTTCCGTATTTTTCGTTTAACATATTTTCCTGCTCCTTAAATTATTCTCAATCTGATTTTACCACACTTTTTACCGAAAATAAATACAAATATTTTTCTTTTACCGTCTTTTTCGTGATTTTTTCGATAGCCTCGGCGTACAAATCAAGCTGCATGCGGTATTTTTCAACAATAACGCCTGTGTCGGTAACTCTGTCCGTTTTATAATCTATAAGCACAATATCGCCGTTTTCCTCAAAAAAGCAGTCGATAATACCCTGCAAAATCACCGTTTCGCCGTCATACGCTTCGTCAAGGGACGCGTCGGCAAGACGCGCCGGGATTTCAATTTCAAACGCTGCTTCGCGGTATATTTTATCCGCCGCCAGCATACGCCGCGCCAAGTCCGTTTCAAAAAATTCCATACAGTGTCCCGCCATATTATCCGTCACGGCGTTTTTGTCAAGCTGCCCTTCCGACACAAGCCTCTCAATTTCACTTTCAATAAAATCAAGCCTGTTTTCGGCGGCTTTTAAGCCGTCCAAATCAATATATGCCATAAGCTGATGATGCGCCGTTCCGATTTCGTTCTTCGGCGTTTCATCGCGCATAAACGCGGGCTTTTCGTAAAGCGCGACCATATCGTATTCGTTTGGCTTACCCTCGTACTGCTCGTCATTTTCCGCCTGCTTCAACGCCGAAACGGAAGTCTTTGACGGTACGGCGCCGCTCTTTTGATATTTATACGAAAAATCAAGCATTTCTCCGACGCTTTTTATAAGCTCCGCGCTCGGTTCGGGTGTTTGTGCTTCGGTTTCCTCCTCATTTTCCGTTTTCTTCACCATGTCCGACATGGTGACATTTACCATCTCCCAGTTACCGCTCACTAAAGCCGTCGGCGCAATCCAATCGGCGCAGCATTTCACGCTTTCCGCCGCGTCTGGCGTCATTATTCCGTTTGCGTCAAGCGTATTTCGCCAGTTGTCATAATGCTGCTGCCTTTTTTCCTCGTCCGTAAACTTATGAACAGATGTGACTATAAGCTTTTCCTTCGCGCGCGTCATGCCGACATACAAAAGACGCAGTAACTCCGAGGTTTCCTCGCGTCTGTTTGCCTCCCCGACAAAATCGCTCATCATAGTGCTTTGGTAATAGCTGTGCTCCGCGTCCGCGTATTTCATGCCGAAGCCCAATTCATTATGCAGCAGCACGCGCGTTTCCTTGTTCTGCGAATTTTTAAGCCGCTTTCCCATTCCTGCCAAAAATACAACGGGAAATTCCAAGCCCTTGCTTTTATGAATTGTCATTATCCGCACAACGTCGTGATTTTCGCCGATAAGCCTCGCTCCGCTTAAATCATTGCGTCTGCCGCGCAGCTTATCAATATATCTCAAAAAGTTAAACAGTCCCTTAAAGCCCGACTGCTCGTACTGCTTCGCGCGCTCATAGAGAAGCTTTAAATTCGCCTGCGCTTCTTCTCCGCCCTCAAGCGCGCCCATAAAGTCGTAAATTCCCGTTTCGGTGTAAATTGTCCAGATAAGCCCCGCCGCCGATTTTTGCTTCGCATACGTTCTCCACCTGTTAAGACTGCGAATAAACCTGTCGCATTTTATACGCAGAATTTCATCACCGCCCTTACTTTTATACGCGTTCAGAGCGTAATAGAA
Source organism: uncultured Lachnospiraceae bacterium (assembly GCA_964496015.1). Classification (GTDB taxonomy): domain Bacteria; phylum Bacillota; class Clostridia; order UBA1381; family UBA1381; genus JALEPO01. The sequence goes on from CAZBXN010000004.1 coordinate 9,864, forward strand.
ATACTCCGTTTTCGGCGACTGCAAGCGGATTTTTGCAATATCGTTATCGGTAAAGCCGCCTATCGGCGAGCGCAGTACGGCGATAAGCTCAACGTCCTGCAAGCGGTTATTTATAACGGAAATAACCGATAAAATAAGGCTTATCTCGCGCCGTTCAAAATAATCTTCAAGCTCCACAAAGGACGGTATGCCGTATTTTTTCAGGGCTTCTATATACGGGTCGCTGCTGTATCGCGTCGAGCGCGTTAAAATCGTAATGTCCCGATAGCTTATATTCCTGTACCTGTTCAGCTTGCCGTCAAAAATTTTATAGCCCGTTTCCACCATTTCGTTTATCTGTTTTGCGATATATGCCGCCTCCGCTTTATCGCTCAGAGTCCCCGCGCTGTCGGGCAAATCGGGTTCTTCCTCACTGCCGTCCGCGCCGATAACCGAGATACAGCGCATACTGCATTTGTTGTTTTCCGCAGGTTCGGGATAACATTCACGGCTTTCCTCACGCATAATCAGTTCGTCGCCCTGATAAACGACGTCGCCGACCGCGTCCGACATAACGCTTTTGAACACGTCGTTTATGCCGTTTAAAATTTCCTGACGGCTTCTGAAATTCTGCGAAAGAACAATGCTCCTGCCGCCGTTTCCGTCCGTATAAGACCTGTTCTTTCTCTTGAAAATCATCGGGTCGCCGCCGCGGAAGCCGTAAATACTCTGCTTTAAGTCGCCCACCATGAACATGTTGGTCTTGTCCCTTGAAATAATCTCGAATACGGCGTCCTGCAAGCCGTTTGTGTCCTGATACTCGTCAATCAGTATTTCGTCATATTTGCCGCGGTATTCCGCGCGTATGTCCTCGTTTTCCTTAAACAGGCGGTATGCCAGATGCTCAATATCATGGAACTGCTTTATATTTTTGCTGTCCTTTTTCGCCATGTACGCCGCATGAAATTCCTTTACAAGCCATATAATATCCGACAGCGTCGCCTTAACTCCGGCGCAGTGCGAGGCTTCGTTAAATTCCTCCGCGCTTCTGTAAACATATTTGTTATATTCGCTTATCATCGCCTTTTTTATACTGTTTTTTTCTTCGCAGAAGCTTTTCCAGACGTTATCGTCAGCAAGCTTCTTTTTCGGCATTTTACTCGGAATAAGTCCCTCTATCGCGCCCGTTTTAATCGTGTACTTTAAGTAGCAGTCATAAGCTTCTTCCCATGTACCTGCGTTTGCTGTTTCGTCTGCCGCGCCACGGCAAAGCTTCACGCTCTCCCATAGCTTTCCGTAATATTCCGTCATTTTATCGTCGGAATTTTCGCCGTCCTCAACGCCCGCCGTTTCTTTCATGTCGGCGATAAGCCGTTCAAAAAGCGATTTATAATACGCTCCTATCACATTGCATTTACCTTCTATTACATACTTTTTTGCCCATGCGCTGTGAGCCATGTCCTCCTCGTACATTTCCGCTTTTTCGTCAAGCCACTCTATGGGCTCAGCGAACGACATGATAAAATCATATATGCGGAAAATAAGCTTTTTAAGCGGATTGTCGTCGCGGTTTGACGCGTACAAATCAATAAGCCTTAAAAACCTTTCGTCGTTTTCCTCATAATATTTATCGAACAGCTCATCTGCCGTGTCCTCCATCATAAGCTGTGCCTCCGCAGGGTCGCCGACAAAGAAATTCGGGTCTGCGCCAAGCACATGGAAATTGTTTTTCACGGTTCTTAAGCAAAAGCTGTCTATAGTCGTAATATCCGCGCCCGCGGCAAGCTTAAGCTGATTTTGCAGACGCTTTGCAAGTTTTGCGTCCTCTGTTTCGTTTATTTCCTTTTGTATGCGGTTTATGATTTTTTCTTTCATTTCGGCGGCTGCCGCCTCGGTAAACGTCACGACAAGAAGCCGCCCTATATCCGCGCTTCCCTCGATAAGCTTCGTGATTATTCTTTCTACCAGAACGGCGGTTTTACCCGAACCTGCCGCGGCGGAAACGAGAATATTGCCCTTGCCTATCGGCGCGTTTATCGCGTCCGACTGCGCTTTTGTCCACATCGTCACAATACTCCGCCTCCCTTTTCGTAAAGCTTATCCCAGATTTCTTTTTTGTTTCCGTCCTTTTTGCGCTCCGATTTTTTGTCGCTGTCAAACGCGCATATATCGGCATAATCGCAGTACGCGCACGCGCCGGACTGTCCCTGACTGTACGGATTTTGGGCGATATTGCCCTCGTTTATCTCGCCGTCCATAGCGATTATATTTTCCTTTACCTGCTCCATAAGCCCATCAATATGCGCGCGCGTTTTTATGCTCTCCGTGTTTTTAACGGCGCCCCCGCCGTCAACGGAAATTTTCAAAAACTCGCTCGCTCTGCCGTTTTCAACGTCGCGGTCCATATCGTAAATCACGCGGTTGTCGCCGTATTCGTCAACGAATGTCACGCCGTCAAGCTTTCGCGCTTTGTCATGCTCCGATTGCAGCCTGCCGCTATTTGAATTGTCGGCAAGCTTTACAAAATCGTCCCTCATTCTGTTGTAATACACGCCCGTAACAGACGCGTCTTTATTATACTCCTCTTTCGCCATTTCCTTTGCGGCGATTGCGTAAATCACGGGCTGCATATCAACGCGGTTAAAAATCTCCGACACGTCAAATTCAGTCTTGCCCGTCTTATAGTCTATAATTCTTACGCGCGTGTCATTGCCTGTTTCGTCATACATATCAACGCGGTCAATATCGCCCTTTACCGCAATATTATCCGTCAGCTTAATCTCAAAATGACGCTCCATTCCGTTTTCGGAATACTCGCCGTTTCTAAAGCTCAAATGCACAATTCTCGCTGCGTTTTTAATCGTTTTACCCATTCTGCCGAAAATATTCGCCGTTTTTTCCTTGTCGCGGCTGTTGGAATTTATTATATTTTCACGTGTTTTATTGATTATTTCATCAAGGATTTCATTTCGTCCGTCCTCGTGAAGCGCGCGCCATTTGCCGAGCTTTTCATACGGCGTATCCGCGCCGTCCTCGACCTTTTCGCAGAATTCGCGGATTACCGCATGCGCATATGTTCCCGCGTCGGCGGGCGATATTTCCCACTCCTCGCGCGGATATGCGCCTATACCGTAGCGCATGAAATACTGAAACGGACACTTTGCGTATGCGTTCAGGCGGCTCGCGCTGTACGCGCCCTTGCACGAATATATCTCCCGCGCCAAGTCCGCGTCAAGTCTTATATGACGCTTTGAAAAACGTCTTGCTCTTTCAAGCAGCGCGAGCATTTTATCCCACTCGCCGTGTTTTTCGTACCATTTATACGCCGCCTCCCAGACAGGCGTGGATTTTCCGTTAAAGGATTTGCTTATCAGCATTTTATGGATTGTCGCTTTGGGCGATGAAATATACGCCTTATCGTCAATATCCGATAAGTCGCTGCCGTGTCTTATATCGGGAAATTTTGCCTTAATGTCAAGAAGCATACGCGACGCACCGAGGGCTTTACCCTCCGAGGTCTGCACGGGATAGCTTAAAAACAGCTTGTCCGTTGCGGCGCAGATTGCCTTATACACCTTAAAATACTGTTTTTCCGTTTTCTTTTTCGTATCGGGCGCAATTTTCATATTATGCTCCAGCAGCATATTGCGGTCGTTGTTCGACAAAAAGCCCTCTGTGTCAAACTCGTTCGGGAAAGTTCCCGTTACCGCGCCTATAACAAATATCGCCTTTACGCTCGATTGGCTGCTCCTCTCGACGTCGCCGACATATACCTGGTCAATTCCCGACGGAATAATGCGTATTTCACATTTTGACAAGCCCACGCGTATATATTCAAAAAATTCCCCGCGGTTTATTTTGTTTTCTCCTGCCGTTATCACCGTCTGATTTAAAACGTCAAGCAGTAAATTCCATATTTTCGTGAACTGCTCCGCCTCGTTTACCCTGCCCTCTCTCTTAAAGCCCGCAATTTCCGATTTCAGTCCATGATATAGGTTTATATCTTCAAAATATTCATATAATGCTTTTGCATGTTCTTCCGCCGTTTTTCTCCGCGCAGTTTTTTCCTTAAACGCCTTTATCGGCGCAATTATTTCCTGTCTTAAATTTTCCGCAAAATCTCCGCAGCTCTCCTGCTCTCCGCCGAATGCCGCCGTAATTATATCGTACGCGCTTGTCCACGCGTCGGCACCTAACCACTTTGACTGACCGCGTATGCCGAATTTCAGCACAAAGTTTTCGAGCCTGTCAATCTCGTCCTGATTTATCGGTACGTATTTCCCGTTGATTTGACGGTAGATATATCCCGCGCGCAGATATGAAAATACTGAATTTATGTTCCAGTCCTCGTCAAGAATGTCGAAAACCGACAACGCCTGCATTGCTATGGGGTGATCGGACAAAATAATCGTGCTGTCGGTAAAATACGGAATTTCATATTCGGCGAAAACAGTTTCCAAAATGTGCCTGTATTCGTCCGCGTTTCCGCATAGCACGGCAATGTCGCGGTACCGCATGCCGTATTCCCTTACCAAATCCACAATTTTAGCCGCCGTTCTCTCAACCTCGCTGTACGCGTCGCGGCTTTCAAAAAGCGATATGTTGTTTGTTTCCCCTTTTCTTACGGCTTTGGGGTTGTCCCAGTTTTCAAATAAAAACTTAAGCTCCCCGTTATTTTCAAGGTGCTTTAGCTTGTCCTGCAAATCAATAATATCTCCGCCGTATTCATAATAAAGGCGTTCGATGTCAAGATACAAATTTGAAAGACGCGCATAAATCCCGCCGCCGTTTTCACCGTACGGCACGCATACGGTAACATTTGCGCCGCGCTTTATAAACGCCTCGATAACACTTATCTGATGCGGCGTGAACTCGTCGAATTTATTGAACCACACATATGTGTTTTTGTTAAATTTATCGCTTGACGCAACAAATTCAGCGAGCCGTTTTATATCGTCCTCGCTGTCCGTATAGCCCGAATTTTCCACAAACCCGTCATAGGCTTTGTATATGTTAAAAAGTGCGGACAATTTATTCTGAAGCGTTATATTATCGTCAAATTCCTCCGCCTTGTCCGACAGCATTTCAGGCGTTACGGAATATCGTTTCATCTCGCTTATAAGCGACGCGGCAACGTCAAGAAAGCCCTGTTTTTTAATCGCCGTCAGAAGAGAAATGTCGGTTATTTCCGAATTCTCGCAAAACTCCTTTACCGCCTTATATATAAGCATCTGCTTGCCTGCGGGCGTAAGATAATTTACGTCTGCCGCCGTCAGATAATTTACAGCCATTTTGCGAAGCGTCAGAACCTCGATATTATTAAGCCCCGTGCCTCCGAACTTTTCAACGAAGCGCTTTTCCATATCATAAGAATAATGATTCGGGACAATCATTATACATCTGCTTTCGGGATATTTTTCATGTATTTTTTCTATTTCACGAATACAACGCCCTGATTTTCCCGAGCCTATCGCTCCCCTTATTATCCGTATTCCCATTTTCTTCCCTTTCTAAAAATACCGTTTCAGACAGTCTATTCCTCTTAACATTTGCTCTGTATCGGGGTAATCGTTTAAAATTCTGCCTATGCACCTCATGCAAAAATCATAGCGCAGTTCGGGAATATCGCGCATCTGCTGCTTCATTCCCCAAGTGTGCGTAAAATAATTCTCGCCGTGCGTAAAAAGCCGTTCAAGACTTGAAAACGACGTGTAATACACACCCATCTTCTCCGCGCACATCGGCAAAAGCCTTTGCTCGGCAAAAACCATGTATTTTAAGCTGTCGTTTACATCCTCGTCTGTATTTTCCACAAAACGTATTGCCTCATTCGTGTAAAAATCAAGCAGCTCCTGATTTTTAAATACGCAAAACGCCGTGTTCATTGCCCTTATCTGCCAATTCCATTCGCCGAACTCATAGCCCTCTTTCATTCTAAAATATCCCTTTTCGGGATAAACATCGGGATAGAGATTTTCAAAATGAACGGAGGTAACGTCGGCTAAATTATCGAATAAAATCGGTTCCCAGACAATAAAATCGGTGTCAATAACGGCAATCGGGGACTTTTGGGATTTAAGCGCGAACAGCTTTCCCGCAGCCCAGAAAACGGACGGATTTATCATGTCGGGTATATCGTCAAGCAAGACCTCAACGCCGTCCCAGATACGCGTCATGCCGTTTTTTTCGTAAAATTCCGCGCCGTTTTTATCCGTAATCATTTTTATCGCGCCGTTTTTATCGCGCCATTTTAAAGCCGATAAAATCGTCGTGAGGATTTCAAAATCCTCAATTTCATACGGCGCGTCATGACTTATTCCGTAGGGTTTCGTCCAGTTGACATGTATTGCGTTCATAGCGTTTTCCTTCCTCTATATTAAATGAATACCGTAACCATTTACGGAAAATTCCTTCATCTGCCTGTCAAAAAGCTTTGATTTAAAGCCTAAATTGCAGCTTGACGCGTAACTTGACGTATAGCTTGATGTGTAGCTTGACGTGTAGCTTGAGGTATAACTTAAATTATAGCTTGAATTGTACGAACCGAGCCGATAGCTTGTACGGTATGACGAGGCAAAGCCCGAACCATAGCCTGAACCGTAAGAAGAACGGGCGCAAAATGACTGCGGCTGTTCTTTGGCTTTGCCGCGTTTTTTCTTTTTGGTCGTTTTAACGCCGCCGATTTTTATATATTTTATATCGGAGCGCGCAGGAAGAACAAATGTATTATCGCACAAGGCGATAATTTTACAGCCGTCATTAACCGCTTTTAAAAGCTCGTTTTGATTAAAAACGATGATTTCGGCAAAATTCATGTTTCTTCCCTCCCTCCGATTGATGTTAATTTAAAAATGTCAGAACTTTTTCTTGAAGCGTTCGGCGTAAAGCTTGTTAATTTCCGCGCCGTACAGGAATATATTCATACAGAAGTACAGCCACAGCATTAAAAACACAAGCGCCGTCAAACTTCCGTACACATACGAATAATTTGAAAAATGCTCTATATAGACGGAATATATATACGAGAATAATATCCACCCCGAGGCGGAGAAAAACGCGCCCGGGATTTGATACCTGTAGCCGTTCGTGGTTTTTGACAGGAATTTATAGAAAAGCGCAAGGCTTAATGTCAAAATAATCACAAAAAGCACAACTCTGACGCTTAAAAGTATTCTTGCCGTTTCCCCGAGTATCGGGAAATGCGCCTTTAAAAGCTCCTCTATTTTCGTGCCGAAGCCGAACACAATAATCGTAAGCAGCAGCGCGGCTATAAATATCATTGTGTAGAATATTGATTTTGCGCGCGCATAGAAATAATTTTGTTTTTCCTGCTTGTAAACGCTTGTAAGTCCCTGCGACAGCGCCATAATTCCCCTTGATGCCGTCCAGAGCGTCGTGGCTGCCGTTACCGATACGACCGACACGGTGGAGCTTTGGTCGAAAATCTCGTTTATAACCGAGGTCAGAAAATTTACAATCTGATGCGGCGCAAAGTCGTTTATAGATGTCAGAACGTCGGGCTGTTCGATATTTGACGGAATGAAATATTTAATAAGCGCGATAAGCAGCATTATAAATGGCACGGCGGAAATTATTATGAAAAACGAAGCCTGCGCCGCATAAATACCGACATTGTCGTCAATCACCGCGTTTACAAAGGTATGAGCCTTTCTCAATATAATTTTTATTAAATCCCGAAATTTTTTCACATTATCACCCTTAATTTGCAAAATATTCGTTCGCAAAATTCACCGACGCAAGAGCGTCTTTGCAATATTTGTCAGCGCCTATCATATCGGCGTATTCCTGCGTCAGAACCGCGCCGCCGACAAATACCTTTACGTCAAGCCCCTCTTTCCTTATAGCCTTTATCGTGTCCTCCATACTGACAACAGTAGTCGTCATCAGCGCGGAAAGCCCGCACAGGTGTATGTCTTTTTCTTTAAGCGTTTTTACTATAACCTCGGGCGGAACGTCCTTGCCTAAGTCATAGACCTCATAACCGTAATTTTCCAGCAGGACTTTGACAATATTCTTGCCTATATCGTGAATGTCGCCCTTTACCGTGGCGATTACGATTTTACCCTTGCTTTCCTGCTTTGTTCCGCTCTCCTCAATGTATTTCTTTATCGCGTTAAAGGAGTTTTTGACCGTTTCCGCGCTCATCATAAGCTGCGGCAAAAACATTGTGCCCTTTTCAAATTCCCTGCCTACAGCGTCAAGCGCGGGAATGAGTATTCCGTTGATTATTTCCATAGGCACGGTATTTTTCAGTTCCTCCTCCGTCGCCTTATACGACTGCTCCTTTAAGCCCTTGATTATTATATTATAAAGCGCGTTTGTATTTTCATTATCCGCCTTATTTTCATCGGTTTTTATAACCGACGTCTGCGCTTTAGTACCCGCATACGCCTCAACGTAGTCCTTGCAGCCCTCGTCAAGGCACGCAAGCGCGCGGTATGCGCGGTACGCGTTCATCATACTGTCCGCGCACGGGTTTATTATGCACGCGTCAAGACCGTTATGGAGCGCAAGCGCGAAAAACGTTCCGTTTACAATTTCACGCCGCGGAAGTCCGAACGATATGTTCGACACGCCAAGTACAGTTTTAATTCCGAGCCGTTCCTTTATCATTTTGAGCGCCCTTAACGTTTCGGCAGACTCCGTCTGCTGCGCCGAAATTGTGAGCGTCAGCGCGTCCATGACGAGATTTTTCTTTTTTATTCCGTATTTTGCCGCCTCGTCCGCGATATTTTCCGCAATTTTTACCCTTTCCTCCGCGGTCGGCGGAATACCGTTTTCGTCAAGGCAAAGTCCGACGAGAACGCCGCCGTATTTTTGTACAATCGGAAAAATCTCTTTCATGATTTCCTTTTTGCCGTTTACGGAATTTATCATCGGCTTTCCGTTGTAAATCCGAAGCGCCCTTTCAACCGTTGCGGGGTCGGAGCTGTCAATCTGCAGGGGCAGATTGACGGCGGCGGATATTGCCTTTACCGCCTTTTCCATTGTCGCGCACTCGTCAATTTCGGGCAGTCCGACATTTACGTCGAGTATATGCGCCCCCGCCTCCTGCTGAGAAAACGCCTCGTTTAAAATATAGTCAATATTCTGTTCCCTCAAAGCCTGCTGAAATTTCTTTTTGCCCGTCGGATTTATTCTTTCGCCGATTATTACGGGACGGTTATCGAGATACACCGCCTTTGAATAGGACGCGACAACCGTAAAATCCTTTTCCTCGACAATCGGCGTGTATTTTTCGCATTTTTCAATCATTGCGCGTATATGCCCGGGTGTTGTTCCGCAGCAGCCGCCTATCACGCTCGCGCCGATTGACGCGATTTTTTCACATTCCGCGCCAAACTCTTCGGGTTTTACGTCATAAACCGTCTTACCGTCAACAATCTGCGGCAATCCCGCGTTTGGCTGCGCCATAATCGGAATTGACGAAACCTCCGCCAAAGCCTCCATCATATGGGCTATCTGCTCAGGACCCAAGCCGCAGTTTATGCCGAGGCAGTCCACGCCCAAAGCCTCAAACATAGCAGACATTACCCTTACGTCCGCGCCCGTGAGCGTTTTTGCGTTCTCGTCAAAGGTCATGGTGCAGAAAATCGGCAGATTTGTGTTTTCCTTTACTGCCAGCACAGCCGCTTTTGCTTCAAGCGTGTCCGACATTGTTTCTATAATCACCAAATCCGCGCCGCATTTTTCGGCGGTTTTTGCGACTCCCGCAAAGCTTTCGTAACAGTCGTCAAACGACAAATCGCCGAGCGGTTCAAGCAGTCTGCCCGTAGGGCCCATGTCAAATGCGACAAATCTCGGCTTTTCGGGCGTAGAATACTTTTTTACCGCTCTTTTCGCTGTTTCCACAGCCGCCGCTATTATATCGTCAAGCTCCGCGCCGATATTTTCAGTCTTTAACGGGTTCGCGCCAAAGGTGTTGGTCGTTATAATATCCGCGCCCGCTTGCAGGTATTCCTCATGTATTTTATATATCAAGGGGTCGTTTGTAATGTTGAGAAGCTCGGGAATATCTCCGCCTTTCATGCCGTTTTTCTGGAGCATTGTACCCATTGCCCCGTCAAAAAACAGCATACGCTGTCCTAAAATTTCTCTTACGTTCATTGTGCCTCTCCCTTTCCGTCCGTTTACAGATTACAGATATACTTATTATATAACATGCAGCAAAAAATTTCAACAGAAAATTGTGATTTTGTGGAAAACTGCCGTCAATACCGTCTTTTCACGCAAAAAATACCGCAGACCGTTCTGCATAACGGTTTGCGGTATTTTTTAATTACATTATTCGCCTTTATATGCCTTAATCATGATTTCCTCAATTTCCGTTACAAGCGGTAATTTCGGATTGGCGGTTGTACACTGGTCCTCGAATGCCTTATTCGCAATATCGGGAAGCTTCTTCATATATTCCTTTTCGTTTATGCCGCACTCGGCGAAGCTTGACGGCTCATTTACCTCCTGCATAAGCTCCTTTATAGCCTTTATAAGGCTCTTAACGCCCTCGTTTGTCGTTCTTGCGGGAAGTCCCAAGAACGCTGCGATTTCGGCGTACTTTTCATCAGCGACAAACTTCTTATACTTCGGGAACGAAACGAATTTTGACGGTACAGCTGCGTTATATTCGATAACGTACGGCAGAAGCACAGCGTTTGCGCGTCCGTGCGGTACGTGATATTCGCCGCCTATCTTGTGCGCTATGGAGTGATTTAGACCTAAGAACGCGTTGGTGAACGCCATACCCGCCATACAGCTTGCATTGTGCATTTTCTCCCTTGCCTCCGCGTCGTCCGCGCCGTTTTTATAAGCTCTGGGAAGATACTTGAACACAAGCTGAATTGCCTTCATTGCAAGACCGTCCGTGTAATCCGACGCCATAACCGAAACATATGCTTCAATAGCGTGCGTCAGCACGTCAAGTCCCGTATCAGCCGTCGCGGATTTCGGCAGACTCATTACAAACTGCGGGTCGATAATCGCTACGTTCGGCGTCAATTCATAGTCCGCAAGCGGATATTTCATATTGTTCTTTTTATCCGATATAACGGCGAAACTCGTTACCTCCGAGCCCGTACCCGAGGTTGTCGGGATTGCCACCATTCTTGCTTTGTTGCCCATCTTCGGGAACTTGAACGCGCGCTTTCTTATATCGAGGAAGCGCAGTCTTAACGCGTTAAAGTCAACGTCGGGGTGCTCGTAAAACAGCCACATGCCCTTTGCCGCGTCCATTGCGCTGCCGCCGCCCAATGCGATAATCACGTCGGGCTTAAATTCGTCCATCATCTCAGCGCCGCGCTTTACCGTTTCAATTGACGGGTCAGGCTCAACATCCGAGAATATCTCACAGTGAACATGCTCCTCGCGCTTTCTTAAATAATACAAAATCTTATCGACATAGCCTAATTGAACCATACCGGGATCGGTTACGATAAACGCGCGCGAAATATCGGGCATTTTTTCAAGATACTGAATTGAATCTCTTTCAAAATAAATTCTGTCGGGAACCTTGAACCACTGCATATTAACTCTCCTCTTAGCCACTCTCTTTTGATTTATAAGGTTTACGGTCGTTACGTTGCCGCTTACGCTGTTACCGCCGTAGCTGCCGCAGCCGAGCGTCAGCGACGGCATATTTGTATTGTATAAATCGCCTATCGCGCCGTGCGACGACGGCGAATTTACGATAAGACGGCTCGCCTTAAGCTTTGACGCGTACTCCTCGATAACCGCGTTGTCGTGCGCGTGAATAACAGCCGAATGTCCCAGTCCGTGGAAGCAAACCATTTCTTCGGCTCTGTCTATGCCCTCCTGCGTGGAATTTACTACAAAATATGCAAGCACAGGGCTTAGCTTTTCGCGTGACAGCGGGTACTCGGGGCCTACCCCGCCGAGCTTTGCAAGAAGAATTTTTGTACCTTCGGGTACTTCAATACCCGCGTTCTCCGCAATCCATGACGCGCCCTTGCCGACAATATCGGGATTTACCGCGCCCTTTTCGCTGTTTATGCAGTAGTCGCTTACTTTCTTTATTTCTTTATCGTCCATGAAATAGCAGCCGTATTTTTTCATCAGCTTTTCAAACTTTGCCGAAATTGACTTATCCACAATCACCGCCTGCTCGGACGCGCAAATCATACCGTTATCGAACGTCTTTGACAAAATAAGGTCGTTTACCGCCTGCTCCAAATCCGCGCTCTTATGAATATAGCACGGCACGTTACCGGGACCTACGCCGAGCGCGGGCTTACCTGTCGAATATGCCGCCTTAACCATGCCGCTGCCGCCCGTTGCAAGAACGGTCGCAACGCCCGGGTGGTTCATCAGCGCGTTTGTCGCCTCTATCGAGGGATGCTCAATCCACTGAATACAGTTTTTCGGCGCGCCCGCCGCGACTGCCGCTTCAAGCACAATCTTAGCCGCCGCAACGCTGCACTTCTGCGCCGCGGGGTGGAAGCCGAATATAATCGGGTTTCTTGATTTTATACAGATAAGCGCCTTAAACAAAGTCGTTGACGTCGGGTTTGTAACGGGCGTTACGCCGCAGACAACGCCGACAGGCTCTGCTATAATTTCGTAGTCCTCCAAATCATTCTGAGCGATTACGCCGACTGTCTTTTCATTCTTGATTGAATGGTAAATATACTCGGTCGCAAACATATTCTTTGTTATTTTATCCTCGTAGACGCCTCTGCCTGTTTCCTCGACAGCCATTTTCGCAAGCTCCATGTGCTTGTCAAGTCCCGCGAGCGTCATAGCCTTTACGATAGCGTCAATCTGCTCCTGATTGAGCTCCATGAATTCGTCAAGCGCTTTCTGCGCCTTTTTCACGTAGCCGTCTATCATCTTGTCTACATTTACTTCTGCCATTTTCTTTTACCTCCGATAGTTTTTTCGAGATTGATAAAAATTTATCGTTAAATATTTATCAATCTTTTAATGCTATTATATGCGATTGTTAATATTTTGTCAATGCTTTTTTCGCCTTTTACTTACTATTTGTTAATACTTAATAAAAAATACATTCCACCGCAAGGTTTTTTTATATACATATAAACCGAAGTCAATCAGACAGTCCCCTCTCCCTGTATGTTTTACGCCGCAAATCAAAAGAGAGCCGCATACTGCGGCTCCCTTAAAGTGTGAATAAGAAAGAGGAGATATTATTTATTATTTTACGATTACAGCTTCTGTAACAACGTCTTTGTAGATTTTGAGGAATATTCTGTTTCCCTCGTCCTCGTCAAAGCTCTGAATGTCGCTTATCTGCGCGGCTGATACTCTGTTCTTTGTTATTGTCGTATCAACCGAATATACTGTCATGTCTGACGGTAATTCATAGTTTACGTCATTCTCGCCGTTTACAGTTACATTTATCGAGTTATCGAATTTCTTTGTTACCTTACCGTAAACCGTAACAAGGTTTTCTATAGGTTCTGCTTTTGCTTCGGTGTCTTTTGCGTCCATGTCGAGCAACATTCTGTAGCTTACGATTTCGCCGTCGGCGTTGGTCTTATACTGTATAACGTCGCCCTCGGCAAGCTTTTTGCCGTTCTTTACAAGCACGCTGCCGTCCTTTGCGTATGCGCTTACCTCTTCGCCGTCAACAAGCGCCGTCATCAAATCAGTCTGCTCGTCCTCGTCGTTGTTTGCTTCCGCGATACTCATAACAACCGCAATTTTGCTGTCTGCGCTTGCCTTAACCGCAGAATTTGTAAGAACGATTACCTTAGCTGTATAGTTTTCCGTCATATCGTATACGAACGCGTCGTATCTCTGTTCGTCCTCGAATATATCCTTTGTTTCTACCGAATAATCGTCTGATTTTTCGTCAATGTTGAAGATTATTGTTTCGCTGTTAATTCTTACGTTGCCGAGCTTCGACTGCGCCGCATTATATTCAGCGTTTTGCAGTGAATAGTTTCTTGTAAACTCGTTTTCGTTAACCGCGCCGCTGCTGTCGTTTGCCGTATTTAAAGCAGTCAGCTTTCCGTCGCTGTTTACGGAATAAGTCACAAGCTGTTTTACCGTTGCGCCGTCAGCTCTTACAGCCTTTACGACATCTTCGGCTTTAACGCCGCTGCGGTTATTGAACTTAACCTTAGCGTTTGCTGTTATAACCGCTTCCTCGCCTGATTTTGTGAACATCTTGAAGATGGATACCTGTCTGCCCTCATCTGTATAAGCGCTTGTCAAATACGCATATCCCGAGCTTGAACGCGATACCGCATTATCGGCAGCGGCAATTTTGCCCTCCGCGTCAAGATAGAATTTGCTTTCGGTTCCGATTTTCAAGGTTTCTGTATAATTAGCCGCAACCTCGTAATGCTTGCCGTCTACAAACACGCCGTCCTTGTCTGTTCCCGTGATTTTGCCCTCAACGGTATCGTTTGTTACAATAATATCGTAAAGCTCGCCGTCAAGGCTCTTTGCGATTGTCAGTACGTCGTATTCCTTAAGGTCTTTAACGTCTATTTCTTCAAGACCTTTTGTTATTCTGTAGTCAACGTCTTCAAGCTTCAATGTCTGAGCGCTGTATTTGTCAACTATTTTACCCGACGCCGTAACCTCGCCGACAACCATGTTTTCATAAACAGTTACCGATACAACATCATATTTGCCGTCTCTGTCAGTGTCAAGCATTATGATTTTGCCTGATTTGTCAGCGATATTCAAAAGCTCGTTGTTCTTTTCCGCGCTCTTGCCGTTGTAGATGAAATTGTAATCGGGAGCAAGCTCCGCAACCGATGTTCTCGTGTTGTTCACGGTTGTATAATATTCAATCGCAGTGTTTGAATTTTTTGTTGTAAGTCTTGAAAAATCGTCCGCTTTTACAACAAGCTCCTTGTTCTGATTTTTAACGGGCATTGCGAGAATGATTTCGCTTACGCCGTTATCGTTTTCCTTTACATAGTAATTTACCTTATATCCCAAAAGACCGTTCATGTTATAGGCGGTGTTGTAGGTTTTTCCGTCTATTCTTACCTGACCCTTTGAAAGTGAGGAATTACCCTTTATGGCTGATTTTTCAACAGCCTCTACCTGTCCTTCGTATTTTGTTACGTTCAGCTTTTCTTCCATAAGCGTTTTGTCCGTAATCTCATAGTTTGTGTTTGAGCCGTAGCCTGTCTGCTCCATCATTTTTGCTTCAAGAGCGTTCTTTGTCATATACGCCACATTGCCGCGTGAAATCGGCTGAAGCATTGAGCCCTTGACATTCTTTGCAAGACCGATTGATGTTCCTACCGAAACATAGCCGTTGGGGTATCCGCCTTTTCCTCTCGCGGAAACGTCATAGCCGACCGCTCTTGTCATGATAGCCATTGCCTCGGAATAGTTTATCGGGTCGTTCGGTCTGAATTTACCGTCGCCGTCGCCCTCGATAAGTCCCTGCTGCGTCGCAATATCTATATATCCGTTCGCCCAATGGTCTGTGCCTACGTCGGAAAACTTGGAATTTCCCTTTGCCGCATTTGCAGCCTCGTCAAGACCGATTGCGTGAACCGCCATTTTGGCAACCTCCGAACGGATAATGGTATCGTCAAGTCTGAACTTACCGTTTTCATCGCCGTTCATTATCTTTAACGCCGACAATACCTGAACCGGGTCCTCATATGCCGTACCCGCTACATCTTCGGGAAGCGCGGCAAATGCCGGAGCGCATGAAGCAAATGTTCCTGCCGCGATTAACGCGCTTAGAATTTTCTTTGAAAGTCTGTTCATACTTAAAACCTCCTGTACGGGGTAACCCCCTTGTCCTTAAAATATACCTTCCGTGACTGACGTCAGATGACTTATGTCAACCGACTTATGTCAACCACAGTTCATATCATACAGCATTTCAAACTGAATTTCAAGCTGTAAGTTATGGTAATCGCGGACGTGAATTTTCGCCCGTATATATATAATTTGAAGAAAGCGCAAAAATCAAAAAAAATTTTCCTTAAAAGGAAAATTTTTCTTGATTTTTTGTTATTTTTTTACTTTTTTTCAATTTTTTACGGGCAAATTTCCTGTCGGTTCTCTGTTCCCGAGAAGTATATCCGTAATCGCTTCGGCTGAATTTTCCGTGTATTCATAGGCGCACAGCTTCGTTTTTGCTTTTACTCCGCGAAGCAGATACGGCGAGCCCACGGACACGGCTATGGTGCCTGGGTTTGCCTCAAATACGGCGTTTGCGACATCTGTATGCGTTTCGGAACTCAGACATACAATAACCTTGTCGTATTTTTTTGCCTTTTCCTTATATGTATTGAAGATTTTGTTCTTTTCAAGGCGGCTGAGCTTTGAAAGCGGCGGAATAATTTCCGTGTCGCCGCCCGACGCTCCCGCTATTATATCCGCTATCGTTTTATCCTGCTCTTCTTCCCTTTCGTCAAGCCGCGATACCTTGTCATAGGAAAGGACAAGCGTTTTTTCGTTTTGTTTTATCGGCAAAAGCCCGCCGTCGCTGATAAGCGTTATACTGTCGGCGCTTATTTTTTTAGCAAATTCCATATGCGCCGATAAAACCTCGCCGCTGAGCGGCTTAAAACCGCAGTCTGATATTTTATATTTTTCCTTGCATTTTAAAACCCGCAAAACTGCCGCATTAAGCGTTTCTTCGGGTATCTCGCCCGATAAAACCGCGTTTTTAACTTCCTTTATACATTCCTTCTGCGGAGCAAGCGTTAAATCCTCCGCTTTGCCGCCGCTGCCTGTTATGATTAAATCCGCGCCCGCTTTAACCGCCTCCGCGCACGCCTTTGCAGCGCCGAAGTTATCGGCGACCGCTCCCATTCTCATGCCGTCCGTTACGATTATTCCGTCAAAACCGAGCTTTCCGCGAAGTATATCGGTGAGCATGACTTTTGACATTGACGCGGGAAATTTGCCGTCAAGCCACGGATAAATTATATGCGCCGCCATTATCGCGGGAACTCCGCCGTCAATCAGTTTTTTAAACGGTACAAGCTCCGTCTGCATAAGCCCGTCAAGCGATTTGTCCGACGAGGGCAAGCCGAAATGCGAGTCCACCGCCGTATCGCCGTGCCCGGGGTAATGCTTTGCAACACTTATTTCTCCCGCAAGCTCCATTCCCCTCGAAAACGCCGCCGCGTATTCGGAAACCGCCTCCGCATTGTCGCCGTAGGAACGCGTTCCGATTACGGGATTGTCGGGATTTGAATTTACGTCCGCCACAGGCGCAAAATCAATGTTTATTCCGAGCGAACGCAGCTCCGAGCCCATGTAATTGCCGATTGTTTCGGCGTTTTCCGTATTTCCCGACGCAGCCAGAGCCATCGCGCCAGGGTAATATACCGCTCCGTCCGTCACGCGCATAACCTGTCCGCCCTCCTGGTCTGTTCCGATAAATGCGCTTACTCCCGTATTCTTCCTGATATGCGACTGCAATTCTTTGCAAAGCTTCGCGGTCTGTTCGGCGTTTTCCGTGTTTTTGGAAAACAAAATCACATTGCCGACATAATATTCCTTTAAAAATTCAGCCGTTTCATCCGAAAGCTCCGTTCCCGAAAAGCTTACGCAAAAAAGCTGCCCGATTTTTTCGTCAAGGCTCATTTTTGCAAGCGTTTTCTCTTCCGCCGTACCGTTTGATTTTCCGCCGCGCGGTTTTTCGGGCAAAAACGCGTCCGTTTTGCCGCAGGCTGACGCAAAAACCGCAATCGCCGCGGCAATAATAAGAGATACGAATTTTTTCATAATTATTTCTCCGTTATGTGAATGAGAACTTGTTCGATAATTCTCTTTACATGGTCGTCGTCAAGCGAATAAAACGCGTTTTTTCCGTCACGGCGCGCTTTTATAAGCCGCGCCTGCTTTAATGTGCTTAACTGGTGACTTATCGCGGAATGGCTCATATTAAGCGTGTTCGCAATATCAAAAACGCACATTTCCCTGTCAAACAGCGTCCATAAAATCTTAATGCGCGTGTTGTCGCCGAAAATTTTAAACACATCTGCAAGCCGCGTGATTGTCATGTCGTCAGGCGGCTGATTTTTCAGACGCTCCAGCGCCTGCAAATTATATTGACACGTTTTGCATGGTTCCAAAGTTATCACTCCTCATTGCTTAATTATATCTTTTTTCGGCGGATTTGTCAAATTTCCTCTCAAATTCAAAAAATCTCTTGTTAAATTTCACCGTTTATGATACAATAAAAGTATATAATATGATTTTGAAAGAGAGGGAATTTTTATGAAGAAAATCATTTCTGCGCTGCTTACGCTTACAATGCTGTCGGGCGTTTCCGTAAGCGCGCTTGCGGCGCAAAAAGGCGACAGCTTAAAGGTTGACGATTACGCCAAATCGGCGGCGGAAACGCAGGCGCTTATTGATAAACGCCCCGATATGCAAAGACCAATGGAGAATTTGGGCAGAGGCGCGGTTGCTGTCAAAATGTACGGATATACTTTTATTTCATGGCGCTGGCTGGGAAATGAAAGCGCGAATACGAAGTTTAATGTGTGTAAAGCTGAGCCCATAGATTCCTCGTTCGGAAAACGGATTAACTCCGAACCGCTCAATATCACAAATTATGTTGATATTACTGCTGACGGTAAATTCGGCACAGCTGTATATTGGATAATTCCTGTCGTAAACGGAGAGGAGCAGACAGATAAAGCTGAATCGGTGCGGGTTTGGGACAACAACTACCTTGACATTCCCATTGAGAAGCCCGAGGACAACGAAGTAAACGGCGAAAAGTACTCCTACTCACCATCCGACGCATCAGTCGGCGACCTTGACGGCGACGGCGAATACGAAATCGTGCTCAAATGGGACCCGTCAAACGCGAAAGACGCGGCGCAGGCAGGTTTTACGGGTGAATGTATAATTGACGCGTATAAAATGAACGGAACGCGTATGTGGCGTATAAACATGGGCGCAAATATCCGCGCAGGTCAGCACGACACACAGTTTATGGTCTACGACTATGACTGTGACGGCAAGGCTGAAATGGCTTGCCGCACAGCTGACGGCACAATTGCGGGTGACGGCGCGGTTATCGGCGATAAGAACAAGAATTACGCGGTGGAAAATAACGGCAAAAATCTGACAGGTCCTCTCTACTTAACCGTATTCAAGGGCGAGGACGGCTCTGTTATAGACACTGTTCCCTACGACCCGCAGACAAAAGGAACAACCAAAAACGGCAAGGAATGGGACGTAATCACATGGGGCGATGACCCCAACGGCGAATGGGGCAACCGCTCCGAGCGTTATCTCGCGGCTGTCGCATATCTTGACGGCAAGGTTCCGAGTATGGTATTTGCAAGAGGATATTATACAGGTCCGGGCGGTGATGTCGGCGGCAGAACGGTTATTGCGGCGTTTGATTTAAAAGACGGCAAAATAGTGCAGAAATGGCGTTTTGATACAATGGATTACGACAACAAATATATCGGACAAGGCAATCACTCGATGTCGGCGGCTGACGTTGACTACGACGGCTGCGACGAGCTCATATACGGCTCGCTTGCGATTGACCACGACGGAAAGCCGATGTATTCGACAGGCTTAGGTCACGGTGACGCTCAGCATGTCGGCGACCTTGACCCCTCACGTCCCGGTCTTGAGGTGTACTCCTGCCACGAGGAGCATGGCGCGGAATATGGCTACGAAATGCGCGACGCGCGCACGGGCGAAATTCTCTACGGCGAAAAGACGGGTAACGACAACGGACGCGGAACATCGGACGATATTGACCCGCGCTTTCCCGGCTGCGAGGGCTGGTCGGCGGCAGGCGTACTGACCGCCGCGGATGGAACGGTTATTTCAACGAATTACACCATGTCGGCGAACTTCCTCGCGTGGTGGGACGGCGACTTGGGACGTGAAATTCAGGACGGTATTCATATCGGCAAATGGAACAGCGAAACAGAAAAGGCTGAAACAATATTTACCGCTTCGGGCTGTACGGCGGTAAACGGCACAAAGGCAAATCCGTCATTGACGGCTGATTTATTCGGCGATTGGCGCGAGGAGATTATGTATCCGCTAAAGGACGGCAGCGCGCTCAGAATTTACACCACCACAACTCCGACAGGCTATAAGCTTCCGACACTTATGCATGACATTCAGTACAGAATGCACGTTGCGTATCAGAACACATGCTATAATCAGCCGACGCACGTAAGCTATTACTTAGGCTACGATACTAAGCTTGTTCCCGTGCCGCAGATTACGGTAAACGGCGAGAAGAACCCTGATTTAGTTAAAAAGGATAAAAAGAATTGGAATATTGAGGAATTGTATTCAGGCGAAAAGCTTGAGCTTGTGCTTGACTGTCCGACCGCGCTTGTAAATGGCATTCCTAAGCGTGTGGATAACGACAATCTCAACGTCGTTCCGTTTATAGACGAAAACAGCAGAACGCTCGTTCCGCTTAGATTTATTTCGGAGGCGTTCGGCGCAGACATAGCGTGGGACGGCGATACGCAGACAGTAAAGATTACGTCGGAAAATAAGGACCGCATTGAAATGAGGATAGGCGAAAACAAGTTTGACTATTTTAAGTACGATGGAAAAACGGCTGCCCCAGGCAGTGTTTTATCAGACACTTATACGGTTGATTATCATGAAATGGATACAGCGCCCGTGCTTAAAAATGACCGCACAATGGTACCGCTCCGCGCTATTGCCGAAGCGCTCGGCAAGAAGGTATTCTATGATAATGACCTGATTGTTATAAGCGATATTGAAGTAAACATGGAAAATTCCAAGGCTCGCAAAACGGAAATAGTGAACGCTCCCGTTCCCGAAAAAATCGAAATTAAGCCGATAAATCAAGGCAAGAAATTCTATGACAATCAGCTTGACGTTTACGCGGTAGACGCGTCAGACAACGACGGCAATATCGAAAAAGGCGCGGTTGACCTCGACATGACAACAAGGTGGTCAGCGTACGGCGCGAATACGCTGACGCTTGATTTGGGAAGCGTTCAGACGGTCGGAGGCGTCGCGCTTGCAATGTGGAAAGGTCACGAGCGAATTTATCCGTTCTCGATTGAATATTCCGAGGACGAAATACATTGGGAAACGGCATTGCCTAAAACCCAAAACAGCGGCACGACCGAAGATTTTGAGAAGTATATGTTTGATAAAGCGGTTAATGCGCGGTATATCCGATATTCGGGCGACGGCGCGACCGACCCGACAAAGAATTACTGTCATGTAAGCGAAATTGCAGTATTGTCGGCTGAATAAAACAGAAAGGAATGATTTAATTATGGCAAAAGTATATTTTACGCGTGAAATCACGCCTGAAAAAGTTGTAGAGCTATATAAAAAGCTCGGCGTAAGCTTAGACGGCAAGGTTGCCGTAAAGCTCCACTCGGGCGAAATCGGAAATCAAAATTTCCTGCGTCCCGAATTCTGGAAACCGATAATAGATTACGTCGGCGGCACGCCCGTTGAGTGCAACACCGCTTACGGCGGCAGCCGCGGCACGACAAAAGACCATTTGAATACGCTCAAACAGCACGGCTGGTCGGATATGTACGATATGGAAATATTGGACGCTGAAAGTCCCGATTTGGAGCTTGATGTTCCGAACGGCAAGATAATTAAAAAGAATTATGTCGGCAAGGGAATTACGAAATATAATTCAATGCTTGTACTTTCACATTTTAAGGGTCACCCGATGGGCGGTTTCGGCGGTGCGGTCAAGCAGCTTTCAATCGGTCTTGCCTCGTCCTACGGCAAGAAACATATTCACGGCGGCGGCGACGCCGAACACGCGTGGAGCAATAAAGACCAAAACACGTTTTTGTCGGCTATGGCGGACGCGGCAAAATCGGTCGTGGACTACTTTGACGGCAAAATTGCATATATCAGCGTTCTGAAAAACCTGTCGGTTGACTGCGACTGCTGCGAAGTGGCGGAGGACCCGTGCATGGCGGACATTGGTATGCTTGCGTCGCTTGACCCCATTGCAATCGATCAGGCGGGACTGGATTTGGTGTACAAATCGGACGACAAGGGCAGAGACCACTTAATAGAACGCATTGAGTCGCGAAACGGAATTTATACGCTCGAATGTGCGGATAAGCTGGATTTTGGTTCAAGAAAATATGAATTTGCAGAGATAGATTAACTATGAATTACACGGAAGCAAGAAATTACGCAAACGAAAACAACACAATATCACCGGGGCTTGACAACATCACGGCTCTTTGCGACGCGTTGGATAATCCGCAGAATAAGCTGCGAATTATCCATATTGCAGGCACGAACGGCAAGGGCAGCGTCGGCGCGTTTATTGAGGCGATACTTAAAAAAGAGGGCTTGCGCGTCGGACGATTCTCCTCCCCTGCCGTGTTCGATTATCGGGAACAGTTTACGGTAAACGGACGAAATATCGAAAAGCCGCGGTATGCGGAGCTTATGGAAAAAATAAAGACAGCCGCAGAAGAGAGAGCAATAAATCCAACGCCGTTTGAAAAGGAAACGGCGCTTGCTTTTTTGTACTTTTTTGAGGAAAAATGCGATTACGCCGTTATTGAGTGCGGCATGGGCGGACGATTGGACGCTACGAATATCGTAAAATCAAGCGTCGCCGTGATAACGCCGATTGATATTGACCACACTCGGTTTTTGGGCTGTACAATCGGGGAAATTGCCGCGGAAAAAGCGGGAATTATAAAAGAAAACGGCGTTGTTGTATCGGCAATGCAGGAAAAATGCGTAATTCAGATTTTGCGTGATACGGCAAAGGCAAGAAACGCGGAATTTATAATCGCGGACGGCGAAGAACGCGATATTTCACTCAAAGGCGCATATCAGCCGCGGAACGCCGCGCTTGCAAAGGCGGTCTGCGAAAAGCTCGGCGTGTCGGAGGACAGTATAAAATACGGTCTTACACATGCCGTATGGCGCGGACGGTTTGAAACAATTTGTCAAAGCCCGGCTTTTATTATTGACGGTGCGCATAACGCAAACGGCGCGCGCGCGTTAATGGAAAGCCTTGATTTGTATTATAAGGACAGAAAAATCATATATATTATGGGCGTTTTCGCCGATAAGGACTACGAAAAAATCGCGGAAATAACGGAGGACAGAGCGGACATGATTTATACAATCACGCCGCCTAATCCGCGCGGACTTGATAACAGAATTTTAGCGGAGACCGTAAAAAAATACAATGAAAATGTACGCGCCGTAAGCCTCGATACCG
>CAZBXN010000005.1:0-16717 GCA_964496015.1 uncultured Lachnospiraceae bacterium
ACAAATAAAAAAGCTCTCAGTCCGCGACCAAGAGCCTGTAATAGTCATTACTAAAACACCCTCGGTAGGACTTATGTTTGAGTTTGTCCTCAAACCGCCGACTGTCTACGGATTTTCAACCATTACATTTTAGCATAACGCTTTTTAATTGTCAATACTTTTTTGTAATTTTTTTACTTATTCCAAATATTTTTTCGGGTCTGTCGCTTCGCCCTCTTTATATACCTCAAAATGAAGATGCGCCGCTTCCGTGCTTTCGCCCTTGCTTTCGCCTATAATGCCGATTACGTCGCCCGACTGAACGGCGTCGCCTTCCTTAAGGTTTTCAAGGCTTTGAAGTCCTGCGTAGCGCGTCACAAAGCCGTCCTCGTGCTCAATCTCGACGCCCTCTCCCATTGCGTCCGAGAATACGGAACGCACCGTTCCCGACGCCGCGGCGTGAACACTGCAGCCTATATCGGCGGCAATATCTATGCCGTTATGCGTTCTCCAGTCCTCCAGCGCGGAATTGTAAACAAGCTTGTCCGAAAATTCTGCCAGAATATCGCCGTTTACGGGCATTTCGAGGTCGGGCGATTTTGCCGACACTATTACCGCAGCCTCTGCCGCGGGGGCTTCGTCCTCATACACGCTTTCCGCCGCGGGCTCGGTATTTGCCGCCTCGTTCGGGACAGGTGTCGCCGCGGCTTCCGCCTCGGCGGTCTGGATTTCGTTGTCATATTCCTCTCTCGTTACCGTTTCGCTCGCCGGCACTACATTGCCGTTTACCGCATCATTCGTATAAGCGTCAATATCGCCCGAAAATACCGTATTTTCGCCTGTATCGGCAGGCGCGCTGTTCTTTTCGTGTCTTTCCGTAAAATATCCCGCAAGTCCGATAACCAATACACAGCAGCAAAGTGCTATGTAAAAGCCCGGAAGCTTTTTCAAGCTCTTTTTTTGATTTTCATTTTTTCCCATTTTTGTTGTTCCTTTCTTTAATTGTGGTATTTAATATTCTTGACTTATTTTTATCATTTATACCGTTTTTTTGAAATTTTTTTGACATTTTGCGTTTAAATCCATAAATTAACAAAAGAAATATTCAAAATCCTATTCCCAAATCGTTTTTTATGTAGTATAATATATAATAACTATTGACTGTGAAAGCAAGGTGAAATGAATGAGGATTGAAAAAATTACCGATAACCGCGTCAAGGTTACTCTTACCGCGGCGGATTTAATCCATTTGGATATAAATGTAGAACATCTTACTCCGGATTCAAAGGAATTACATACTTTTCTTTTTAATTTAATGGAAACAATCAGAGAAGAAACGGACTTTAATCCCTACAGCGGGCAGGTGGTGGTCGAAGCTACCCCCGTTAGTGACGGAATAAGCGTTATTGTCAGCAAGCTCGGCGAAAAAGCTTATCTCACGCGCGAGCAATTCAGGAAAATAAAATCAATTAAACCAAAAGCCAAACAATTAAAAACATCGGTTGACATGTTCTGCTTTGACGATTTCGAAATATTATGCGAGGCGCTTTCCAATCTCGCGCCCGAGGATTTATCCCGCTCGGGGCTGTACCGTCAGGGCGATATGTACTGCGTGGTTTCAAAAAGCATGGGAATATCAAAACACGGCTCGTACATATTGAGGGAATTTGCAAAGCGCATACTCCCGAAATCGGTTAAAGAAGAACACATAATCGAGCACTGGGAGCTTGTCGCCGAAAAAGACGAACTGATAAAAATGACAATGGGTATTCAGGATTTGAAAAATCAATAAATTTTGTGAATTTAAAAATACTTGTGCAAAATATAATAAAAATCACTTTGAGTATTGCTCAAAGTGATTTTTATTTATCGCAATAATGCCATACTGCCTGTCAGCTTGTTTACTTTTTTCTTTGCTCCGCAAACCGCAACGCCGAGATAATTTAAGTTATTTCCCGAAACCTCTCTCATTTTCCCGATAAATTCATCATAAGTTTTACACCCCTGCGCCAAATCCGAAAAATCGACAACCGTCAAATCCGAAAATTCACTCTCATACAGTTTTTCTCGGATTTCCTTAATACTGTCTGCATTGCCTTTCAGAACAGGGACAGGAAATTCAATAATTCCCAAATGCTTATTATCCGTTTTGTCATATACATCTTCGCCGACAATCTCAGGCATTTCTTTACCCAAAGTAATACCCATAATCGCCGCCGTGTTCGCAATAATGCCAAGCGGTAAATTTTCATCAATTATCATAACACATTTTTCATTTTGCAAATCCATTTTTTAATCCTCCGTTTTCTGTTCCCGTTTACCGTTCTTGCCCTTATCAAAGAAAATATCACGGTAAACTCCCGGCGCAAGTCCTATAAACCTCGTGAAATAATTTGTAAAATGGCTCTGGTCCGAAAATCCAGTCTGCATAGCGACGTCAATCGGCGAAATACCTTCGCACAGTAATTTTTTCGCCTCGTTGATACGAATATTCTCTAAGTACCGGTAAGGCGTAACTCCTTTTGATTTTGTAAAAGCCCGAAGCAGGGTGGATTTACTCAAAGCCGCAATTTTGCAAAGCTGCTCTAAGCAGATATGCTCCATATAGTGCCGTTCTAAAAAAGTGCATACTTTTTCTGTTTCATTTCTGCATTCGGGGACACATTCCTCAAACGGCTGCCCATATTTTTGAATGAGCGAGGAAATTAAGAGGAGGAGGTTTTCTTCTTTACCGAAATCATCTGTTCCGCTCATTACCATTTCATGCAGCGGGCGCAGATAACAGGCGATTTCTTCATCATAAATTACATTATGCGAAAATCCGGGAAGCCCTTTCTTCCCTGTCACCTCTTCCGCCAAAGCCTGCATGGTTTCTATATTGATATTCAAGCCCCGATAATCCAATGTACCGCCGTCATTTTGTACGCAGGAGTGATTGTCGCCCGGATTGAAAATTATAATATTTCCCTTATCAATGGTATATTTTTTGCCCTTGCAGGAAAGTATGCGCTGTCCGTCCCCGACAAAGCCAATCACATAATTTGCGTGAAAATGATTTGGGAAAGGCTGCACTATTCCCTCAAAGCGATAGGCTTCAATATGCAGTTCATCATCATATACTACCGTTCTGATTTCTTTATTCATATTTCTTATCCTCCTTATAATGATTATTATACAGCCCAAGCAAAATAAAAGTCTTGTAAAATATCTTCATTTTAATTATATCACATAAAATCAATAATTTTTTATGAAATATACTTGCAAAATTTACATATACATAGTATAATTATAAAATGTATCAGGTTATTGCTTGAAATAAACTAAAAGGAGAAACAAAAATGAATTTACTGAATTTATTCGGAGTAATCACGGCATTTGCCGAAGGTGAGGCTCCTGCGGCAGACGCAGCGGCTGCGGGCGCGGCAACGGGCGGCATAGGCGCCGGCGCAATCAACATCATCATGCTTATCTTCTTAATCGGTCTTATGTACTTCATGCTCATCAGACCGCAGAAGAAGCGCGAAAAGGAAACAAAAGCTATGCTTGACGCGCTTAAAGTCGGCGACAAAATCGTGACAATCGGCGGCATTATCGGCAAAGTTTCAAAAATCAAGGACGACTTTGTTATTATTGAAACAGGCAATGTCGGAACACCCGACGAAAAGTCTTTCATTAAAATGGAACGCGACGCCATAAAAAAGGTTGAAACAAAACAGACAAACTAAAGCATAATCGCCTGACCTCCGTAATATATTTATAATGAATATATTACGGAGGTTTTTTATGACCTCACGCCAATGGCAGAAAGGTTACGGTGATTTACATGAGTATAAAAGGTATCATAAGAGGCGCGTTTCTTTCGTTTATAATTACATTTTTGGCGATAATCATTTTATCGCTCATTACTTATTTCGGCAATTTAAGCACGCGCACGATAACGCTCGGCATTTACATTTCGGTTGTGTTCGGCGTATTTTTGGGCTCGTTTATGGTGGCAAAAAGCTGTGAAAAATCGGTTCTGCTGCGCTCTATGCTCGTGAGCATAATATATCTTTTTGTCCTCGTCGCGATTTCCGTTATTATAAACCGCTCCATTCAGCTTAACGCTCATTTCATCACTATGACCTGCGGAATACTCGCTTCGGGCTTCCTCGGCGCGGTTTTGGGAAAATAGTTGCAAAAATTTACAAAAACCCCTTTTCTTTTTCTGAAATGTGTGATATAATGTCAGTAAATATATACGCAAAGCGTTAATAAAGATTGAGGAGGGTTATTTATGAAGCACGTTACAACCTTAAATAAGGCTAATTTAAAGGACAGCGCAAAGCACGGCGGCTGCGGCGAATGCCAGACATCTTGTCAGTCAGCCTGCAAGACTTCATGCACGGTCGCAAATCAGAAATGTGAAAAATAATCACACAATAAGGGCGTTTTATAACGCCCTTATTTAATCAGCAAAAGTTTAGGAGTAAAAAATGATACATAAATATAAACAACTCGGATTAAATATCGTAATGGATATATACTCGGGCGCGGTTCATGTTGTTGACGACGTAATGTACGATATGCTCGACTACACACTTGAGCCGTTCTCGCCCGAAAGCAAATGTCCAGAATATATTATTGAAGGCATGAGGGACAAGTATCCGTTAAACGAAATTGAGGAAAGCTATTTTGAAATATGTCAATTATATAAAGACGGTCAGCTTTTTACGGACGACTGTTACGCGGAAATCGCAAAAAACTGGAACAAGCAGTCCGTTGTAAAGGCTCTTTGCCTGCACGTCGCTCACGACTGCAATCTGCGCTGTAAATATTGTTTTGCCGACACGGGCGAATTTCACGGCGGCAGGAGTCTTATGAGCGCGGAAATCGGTAAAAAGGCGATTGATTTTGTAATAAACAACAGCGGCAGCCGAAGAAATATCGAGATTGACTTTTTCGGCGGCGAACCGCTGATGAACTTTGACGTTGTAAAGGAAATCACCGAATACGCAAAATCTGAGGGCGAAAAGCACGGAAAGAACTTCCGGTTTACCGTTACAACAAACGGAATTTTGTTAAACGACGATATAAAGGACTACATAAACAAGAATATGTCAAACGTCGTTCTGAGCATTGACGGCACAAAGGAAACAAACGACCGTGTACGTTACCGCGTGGACGGCAGCGGCTCATATGACACGATTGTGCCGAAGTTCAAGGATTTGGCAGAAAGCCGAAATCAAGATAATTACTACGTTCGCGGCACATTCACGGCGTATAACGTTGATTTTGCAAAGGACGTAATTCATCTTGCTGATTTGGGCTTTAAGCAGACGAGCGTTGAGCCCGTTGTCGCGCCGTACAGCGAGGACTACGCTTTAAGGGAAGAACATATTCCCGCAGTGTTTGCCGAATACGACAAGCTTGCGGAGGAATACATAAAACGATACCGCGAGGGCAGAGGATTTAACTTCTTCCATTTTATGGTGGATTTAGACCAAGGACCATGCGCGATTAAGCGTCTTTCGGGCTGCGGAGCAGGTCATGAATATCTCGCCGTCGCGCCGAACGGAGATTTATACCCGTGTCACCAGTTTGTCGGAAACACCGATTTTATCATGGGTAACGTAAACGACGGCGAATTAAATAACGACATTAAAATGATGTTTGAAAAATCAAATATTTACACAAAGGACAAATGCAAAAACTGTTTTGCAAAATTCTATTGCAGCGGCGGGTGCAGCGCAAATGCGTATAATTTTAACAAGGACATTAACAAGCCATATGAGCTTGCGTGCGAATTTGAGAAAAAGCGCGTGGAGTGCGCTATAGCAATTGAAGCGTCAAAAAAATTGTCGGCTGAATAAAATCGCCCGTCTTACCATTTTTCGGAACTTGAAGTACCCATGTACGACTGCGTTCCTCAAAACGGCAATACCGACGATTTTCTTTCAGCCTTAGATAAAATATAAAATATATATAAGAAAGGAAGATAAGAATGATTTATAAGGGATTTAAAATGAAGCTTTACGAGGGCATGGAAAAAGAGTACGAAAAGCGTCACAACGAGCTATGGCAGGAAATGAAGGACATGATTCACGAGCATGGCGGCAGAAACTACTCAATTTACCTCGACCCCGAAACGCTCACGCTTTTCGGCTATATTGAGATTGAGGACGAGGAGCTCTGGGCAAAGGGCGCGGACACGGCAATTAACAGAAAATGGTGGGATTTCATGGCGGACATTATGGAAACGAACCCCGACAACAGCCCCGTATCAAAGGATTTGAATTTGTTATTCCACTTAGATTGACGAACGGAGGAAAACAATGTATACTGCAAACGAAAACAGATATGAGAAAATGAAATACAACCGCTGCGGACGGAGCGGCTTAAAGCTTTCCGCGCTCTCGCTCGGACTTTGGCACAACTTCGGCAGCGGCGACAATTACGACAACATGGTAAACATGGTAACGACCGCGTTCGATTTGGGCATTACACATTTTGACCTTGCCAACAATTACGGTCCGTATGCGGGAGCGGCAGAGGAAAACTTCGGAAAAATCCTCAAAAACGAATTTAAGCCGTACCGCGACGAGCTTATAATTTCCACAAAGGCGGGTTACGGAATGTGGGACGGTCCCTACGGCGACCACGGTTCACGGAAATACCTTATCGCAAGTCTTGACCAAAGCCTAAAGCGCATGGGGCTTGATTATGTTGACATTTTCTATCATCACCGTCCCGACCCCGAAACGCCTATGGAGGAAACTGCGGCGGCGCTCGACCATATTGTACGGAGCGGAAAAGCTCTCTATGTCGGCGTTTCAAACTACAGCGCGGAGCAGACGAAGAAAATGGCTGCAATAATGCGCTCTTTGGGTACGCCGCTTACAATTCATCAGCCGCGCTACAATATGTTTGAGCGTTGGATTGAGGACGGCTTGCAAACAGTTCTCGAATATGACGGAATAGGCTCGATTTCCTTCTGTCCGCTCGCGCAGGGACTTCTTACGAATAAGTATATTCACGGAATACCCGCGGACTCGCGCGCGGCGAAAAGCTCGCCGTTTTTGACGGCTGACAGAATTAAGCCCGAGCTTGTAGAAAAAATCGTAAAGCTTAACGCGATAGCCGAAAAACGCGGTCAGTCGCTGGCGCAAATGGCGGTTGCGTGGAATTTGCGCGGCGATAAGCTCACAAGCGTTTTAATAGGCGCGTCAAAGCCGCAGCAGATTATAGAAAATGCCGCGGCGCTTGACAAGCTTGATTTTTCCGACGAGGAACTAAAGGAAATTGACGCAATTACAAAAGGATAAATTAAAGGGACGGTAAACCGTCCCTTTTTTATATCTTTTTTTTATATTCCGCCGCTTTTTTGAGCAGATAATCCCTGTTATTTAAATCGGGATTTATAATAACCTCCTCAATCATCGCCTTTAACGCGTCCCCTATCGCCCTGCCCGGGCGATAGCCCGTTTTTATCAAGTCCCTGCCGTTTACGACAAGGTCTGAAACAAGATACGGCTGTCCCTCGGCGAGAATTTCCTTATATATGCTGTATACCTCGTCAATCCTGCGCTTTTTTTCATCAAAATATTTAGGATTTTTCGCCGCGTTATCGGCAAGCTGAAGCTCCAGCAATTTTTCAAACAAATTTGCTCCCGTCCGCGCCATCATGCGCTTTACCGCCGCAGGCTGCGGCTCAATCCGCACATCATGATTTTCAACAAGCACGACGACATCATGTATCGTGTCGTTGTCAAGCCGAAGTCTGTGCAGCACATCGGTCGCAATACGGTTGCTTTCCTTATGATGTCCGTAAAAATGAATTGTGCCGCCCGAGTCCTCGCTTGCGCATACAGGCTTCCCTATATCGTGCATTACTGCCGCCCAGCGAATTACAAGGTCGGGCGGCGTATTTTTCACCGTCTGCATTATATGCTCGCCGACGTCGTAAATATGGTACTTGTTTTTCTGCGGCTCGCCGAAGCACATTTCAAGCTGCGGCAAAATATACCGAAGCAGTCCGAGTTCATGCAGAAGCCTGAAATAATCGGGATTTTCACTTAAAAGTATTTTATTCAGCTCCTCCAAAATCCTCTCGCTGCTTACCTTTTTTATTAAAACCGCGCACTTTTTTATCGCGCGCTTTGTCTTTTCTTCAATCGCAAAGGACAGCGACGCGCTGAACCGCACCGCTCTTAACATTCTTAAAGCGTCCTCTTTAAACCGCTGCTCGGGAACGCCCACGCAGCGTATCATTTTTGATTTTATGTCCTCGCGCCCGCCGAAAAAATCTATAAGCCCGCGCTTCGGACTATACGCCATGGCGTTTATCGTAAAATCGCGTCTTAAACAGTCCTCGCGCACGGTATCGACAAAGCAGACCTCGTCGGGGTGGCGTCCGTCGCCGTATTCGCCGTCGCGGCGAAAGGTCGTGACCTCATAACCCGTCTTATTTTCAATAACCGTAACCGTGCCATGCTTTATCCCCGTGTCTATTGTGCGTTTAAACAGCGATTTTACCTCGTTCGGTTTCGCGCTCGTTGAAATATCATAGTCGTGCGGCGTTTTGCCCATAATTAAATCACGTACCGCTCCTCCTGCCACAAATGCGGAAAAGCCGCCTGTTTCCAGCCGGCTTAAAATATTCATTGCTCCGTCACTTATGCGCAGTTCCATTCCTTATTTCCTCTCCATATTGGTAGACATGAAGTTCTGACTGTTGAGCATATCCGTGATATTGTCGTTATCCTTGCCCTTGATTTTCTTCATGCGCGCAAGCTTTAGCTGCTGCAAAGCAGCGATTGAACCGGGTCCTGCAATACAGCCGCCCTCGCAAATCATGCCCTCGATTATATCCTCTGGCAGCTTACCCATTTTCAGCATTTGCAGCGCTATTTTACATTCCTTTGCGCCGTTACACGGTTTTGCCTTGATTTCGTCGGTATTTCCGCCAAGCTCCGATACGGCTTTCATAACGGCTTCCGATACGCCGCCGCTTCCCGAGAAGCGTCTGCCGAAGGAAGTCGCGCTTGTTTTTGCCTCCTCACATTCGGCTGGATTTATTCTTTTCGCATCAAACAGCGCGTTAAGCTCCTCAAAGGTCATAACCGCGTCGGGCTCGCCCTCTACGTCAAATTTTCTTTCCGTCTTTTTCGCCATGCACGGGCCTATAAATACCACATATGCGTATGGGTTATGGTCCCTTATCCAGCGCACCGTCGCAACCATGGGCGATACGGTATTTGACATTTTATCCGCAATTTCGGGATAATGTTTCTGTATAAGATTGACAAAAGCAGGACAGCACGAGGTTGTCATTTTCCTGCCGTTTTCGTGATTTTCTATCAGTTCCTTCGCCTCATTGTACGCTACCGCGTCGCCGCCCAAGGCGATTTCATAAACCGAGTCAAAGCCGAGCTTTAAAAGGGCTGTTTTCAGCCTGCCTACAGTGACCTCGGGTCCAAACTGACCCTCAACTGCAGGCGCGGGCAGAGCGATAACCTCCACATTGGGCTCGCCTATTTTTTCTATTACCTCGGTAATCTGCGACATATCGGAAATCGCGCCGAACGGGCACGCGTTTGCGCAATGACCGCAGCCTATACATTTGTTTTCATCTATAATCGCGAGCTTGTCGCCGCCTATCGTAATCGCGCCGACGTCACAGCTTCTCTTGCACGGACGCATCAGGTCGGCAATCGCATGATACGGACACGCCTCGGCGCACTTTCCGCATTCATGACATTTTGACTGGTCTATGTACGCTCCTCTGCCCGTAATGGAAATCGCACCGAAAGCGCATGCGCTCTGGCAGCTTTTTGCCATACATTTCTGGCAGTTTTCCGTCACTTGAAAACGGTTAATCGGGCAGCCCTCGCACGCCGCGGGGATAACCTGTATCACATTTTCCGTTATTTCGCGCTTTTCAACATTATGCTGCGGCAGCGGCGCTTTTCCCATTGCAAGCCTTACGCGCTGGCGTATAATTTCCCTCTCTTTATATACGCAGCAGCGGAACCGCGGCGTCGCCCCCGGGATTATTTTAAAAGGTATTTCGTCAATCGCCTCGTCATTGAGCTTATTTCTGAACGCCAATTCCGCGACCTCGCGAAGCGCCTCATATTTCATTTGCCTTGTAGCTGTATTTCTCTCCATATTAACCCTCCTGACCCATTGTTATATACAATTTTCTCACAATATAATCATACACTATTTCAGTCGAAAAGTCAATAATTTGTGTTGTTTGCATTAAAATTTACGCTCCGCTTTTGCATAAACCTTTTGGTTTGAACCGATAAACTAATTGGTACTTCTGTTAATTTATAAATTGTGATATAATATACTAAAAAATGAAAGGAAAAAAGAATATGGAGAATTTTATTTATGAATACCCGACAAAAGTATTATTCGGCAAAGGTATTGCCAAAGAACAGCTTGCAAATGCGCTGAAACCATACGGCAGCAAAATAATGCTTGCTTACGGCGGCGGTTCAATCAAAAACAACGGCATTTATGATGAAATCACGGAAATTTTGCAGAATAGCGGTAAGGAAGTAATTGACTTTTCGGGAATAATGTCAAACCCAACCTATGCAAAGGTACAGGAGGGCGCAGCTCTGGCAAAAGAAAAAAATGTTGATTTTATTCTCGCAGTCGGCGGCGGCAGCGTTATTGACTGCTGTAAAATAATTTCGGTACAGGCAAAGACGGACGAGGACGTCTGGAACATGGAATTTAACGAGGGCAAGTTCCCGACAGACGGTATCCCTGTCGGCGCGGTTGTTACGGCTTCGGGAACAGGCGCGGAAATGAACGCGGGCGCAGTTATTACAAACGAAGCCCTGAAAATTAAAACAGGCGTATTCGGCGCGGCGCCATGTTTTGCGGTTCTTGACCCCGAATATACTATGTCAGTTCCACGAAGCCAAGTAATATCGGGAGCGTTTGACACATTAAGCCACGCAATGGAAACATATTTCGGACAGTCTGATGAAAATAACGCCTCCGACGATATTGCGGAAGCGGTCATGAAAAACACAATACGCAATATGAGAACGCTTTTGACGGATATAAACAACTATACGGCGAGAAGTAATTTAATGTGGGACAGCGCAATGGCAGAAAACGGAATATTAAAGCTCGGACGCAAAACCGCATTTCAGGTGCACCAGATAGAACATCAGCTCGGTGCGTACACCGACTGTAATCACGGTCAGGGACTTGCCGCAGTGCACCCCGTATATTATAAGCATATTTATAAACACGGTCTTTCAAAATTTGCCCGTTTTGCCGTAAATGTATGGGGCGTTTCACCCGACGGTAAATCGGACAGCGAGCTTGCTCTTGCGGGAATTGACGCGCTTGCGGATTTCATTAAGGAATGCTCTCTTCCGACACATTTAACCGAGCTCGGGACAAAAGCAAAAATTACCGAGGATATGCTCAAAGAAGTCGCAGACAGCACAAATATAATACAAACAGGCTATGGCGTGCTGACGCACGAAGAAATATATAATATTTTAAAGGAATGTCTTTAAGCTTTATACACAAACAGCGCAGATTAACTGCGCTGTTTGATTTTTTATTTTCCGTCCTTAATATCTCAATTAAATTTCATATATTACATCATTATTACATTACTGTTATACATATTGACATACACTATATATTGGGGTTATAATCTGATACATAGTGAAAACACACAATATACAGAAAAGGAACGGTATTTATAAAATGGTGGAATGTATTGTAAAACGAGACGGCAGAACGGCGGATTTTGACATAGAAAAAATTACCCGTGCAATAAACAAGGCTTTTATCGCAAGCACGGAACGCGACGACAAGGAATACTCGCGCGCACTCGCGGCAAAGGTACTTTATGAAATCGAGGAACAGGGGCTTGTCCGCCCGACGGTCGAGCAGGTTCAGGACTGCGTGGAAAAGGTATTGATTGACAACGGTCACGTGCGGACGGCAAAGGCATATATTGTCTACCGCTCAGAGCGTTCGCGCGTCAGAGAGATGAAAACGGACTTAATGCAGATTTACGAGGATATTACCTTTAAAGACGCGGAGGACTCCGATATTCAGCGCGAAAACGCGAATGTCAACGCCGACACGGCTATGGGTACAATGCTCAAATACGGCTCGGAGGGCGCGAAAAAGTTCTTCAAGATGTATGTGCTGAAGCCCGAACATTCAAAGGCGCACGCCGACGGCGACATTCATATCCACGATATGGACTTCCTCACAATGACGACGACCTGCACTCAAATTGATATTCTTGACCTTTTTAAGGGCGGTTTTCATACGGGTCACGGCGTTCTGCGCGAGCCGAACGACATTTCAAGCTATGCCGCGCTTACCTGTATCGCGATACAGTCCAACCAGAACGACCAGCACGGCGGTCAGAGCGTTGTAAACTTCGATTACGGCTTGGCGCCTGGAGTTATTAAGACCTACAAAAAGACATACACCAAAAACCTGTCAAAGGCAGTTGAGCTTATCGGCGAAAGCGACGTCAATGAAGAAACGCTGTTAAAAATCCGCGACGAAATCATAAAGTCGGGCGCTGAACTCAGAATGGGCGACCATGACAAATACGCGGAGCTCGAAGCTGAAAAATTAAAAGCTTTGGGCGTTAAAAATATAGACAAATGTCAGAAATTTGCATTCGACAGAACACTTGCCGAAACGGACAGAGCGACATATCAGGCAATGGAAGCGCTTATCCACAACCTAAATACAATGAATTCAAGAGCGGGCGCGCAGACGCCGTTTTCGTCAATAAATTACG
Source organism: uncultured Lachnospiraceae bacterium (assembly GCA_964496015.1). Taxonomy (GTDB): domain Bacteria; phylum Bacillota; class Clostridia; order UBA1381; family UBA1381; genus JALEPO01. The sequence goes on from CAZBXN010000005.1 coordinate 12,770, forward strand.
GCATGGACACTTCGCCCGAGGGACGCATGGTTATTAAAAACGTGCTTCTCGCGAACGAGGCGGGACTCGGCAACGGCGAAACGCCTATCTTCCCTATCCAGATTTTCCGCGTTAAGGAGGGCGTAAGCTACAACAAGGAAGACCCGAACTATGACCTTTTCAAGCTTGCGTGCAGAGTCAGCGCAAAGCGTCTGTTCCCTAACTTCTCGTTCGTGGACGCGCCGTTCAATCTGCAATACTACAAAGAGGGTCACCCCGAAACGGAAATCGCGTACATGGGCTGCCGCACGCGCGTTATCGGCAATCATTACGACCCCTCGCGCGAGCAGTGCAACAAGCGCGGTAATTTAAGCTTTACATCAATCAATCTGCCCCGTATCGCAATCCGCGCAAAGGGCGATATAACGTGGTTTTACGAGGAGCTTGACAGAAAAATGGATTTGGTTGTCGAGCAGCTTCTTGACCGCTTTGAAATTCAGTGTAAGAAAAAAGTCAAGAACTTCCCGTTCCTCATGGGTAACGGCGTGTGGCTTGACAGCGAAAAACTCGGACCGAATGATGAAATCCGGGAGGTATTAAAGCACGGAACACTTTCCGTCGGCTGGATTGGTCTTGCGGAGGCGCTTGTCGCGCTAATCGGCGAGCATCACGGACAGTCGGACAGAGCGCAAAATTTGGGGCTTGAAATCATCTCGCATATGAGAAAGCGCATGGACGAGGAAACCGAACGCACGGGCTTGAATTTCAGCTTACTCGCTACTCCTGCCGAGGGTCTTTCGGGACGCTTCGTAAAAATTGACCGTGAGAAATTCGGCGTAATCAAGGGCGTGACGGACAGAGATTACTATACAAATTCCTTCCACGTGCCTGTTTACTACAACATCAGCGCGATTGACAAGATTTATAAGGAAGCGCCGTATCACGCGCTCACGAACGCGGGACATATCTCGTATATTGAGCTTGACGGTGACCCGACAAAAAATCTTGACGCGTTTGAAAAGGTTATCCGCGCAATGCACGACGCGGGCATAGGCTACGGCAGTATTAACCACCCCGTTGACCGCGACCCCGTCTGCGGCTATACGGGCATTATCGGCGACGTGTGCCCGAAATGCGGACGCCATGACGGCGACGACGGCATTAAAATTGACAGAATACGCCGCGTAACGGGCTATCTTGTCGGAACGCTCGACCGCTTCAATGACGGCAAGCGCGCCGAGGAACGCGACAGAGTTAAGCATAATGTGTGATATGAAAATCAGATTATTCGGAACGGCAAATGATTCCATTGTGGACGGTCCCGGGCTAAGATATGCGGTTTTCACTCAGGGCTGTCCTCATAACTGCGAGGGCTGCCATAACCCAAATTCGCACGACATGAACGGCGGATATTTTGAGGAAATTGACAGCATAATGGAAAAAATCAAGAAAAATCCCCTGCTTGACGGTGTGACGCTTTCGGGCGGCGAACCGTTTATGCAGCCCGCAGAATGTGCGGAAATTGTGAGAAAATCGCACGAAATGGGACTGAATGTCATGGTCTACACGGGATTTACGTTTGAGGAGCTGTTGAAAAACGAGCAGTATATGAAACTGCTCAAAAATACCGACCTGCTTGTTGACGGGAAATTTGTTCTGGCGCTGAAAAGTATCGACCTGAACTTCAAAGGCTCGTCAAATCAACGGATAATTGATGTCGCAAAAAGCCTTGAAACGGGCAGAACGGTGATAAGTGAGTATAATTAAAAAACGGCTCAACTGAGCCGTTTTTTACGTATTACTTACATATCGGTTACATTTATCGACAAATTATATGTTTTATGATATAATAATTATATTGTCGGCTTCTTCCGATGGGAAGGAGGTGGAAGCATTGGAATATATTTTTACGTTTTTAGTATCTGTCATGGCAGGGATAACAAGTAATTATCTCTGCAAGTGGTTAGACAGACACATTTCGTCCGACAAGTAGCCCAAAAAGAACCCCCGAGAAGATTGCAGCTTCTCGGGGGTTCGCCTTTGTGTGAAAACATTGGATTTCACATTTTTACGTTTATAATCTTCCGATTACATTTATATAATACACCACATTTACAATTTTGTCAATAGTTTTTCAAAATATTATAATGTCAAGCAAAAAGAAACGGCTCAAAAGAGCCGTTTCTTAAAATCTGCTTATAACTGATTATTCAGCCGAGTAAATCTCGAAGTTATCAACTGCGAAACTTGCTGTCTTACTTCCTGTAAATACAGCCGTTGTTGCGTCTGCCGACAATGTAAGACCTGTAATAGTCTCTGTTGCGCCGCCCGCAGGAGTAATCTTAACTGTTACTGCGTTAGCTGCGCCAACTTCGATTTCATATCTTGCCCAGCCAAGCGGCGTCAAAGCTGATGCTGCAGTCTTAGTATTATCTGTTGCACCGTCTGTAATTGTTACAGTTTCTGCAGTGCTCGACGGTGTAGCTGTAATAACAAGGTTGCCAATCGTCAATGTAACAACGTCATTACCTCTTGCCGAGCCTGCGTCTCTGCCTGCCCAAGTCTGAGCGCCTAAAGCCGCGTCAAATGCAATCTTTGTAATTTTCTTAGCCGGATTATATGTCAATGTGTAACCCTTATTAAATCCTGCTGAATAGTATCCAAAGTTATTATTGGCTGCTATAGGCGAAACATTACCGCCTGTCTTATTCTCGCCGCCTACAGATACTGTCATACCCGAATACGGAGTATTGCTGTTTGAAACAATACCGTTTGTTTCATTTACGCCTATAATAGCAGAGCCTGCGGCATAAGAGAAGTCTTCGCCATAAACCATATTTGCATATTCAGCTTTATATGCCAATTTAAGGTCTACGGGTGTTTCAGCGTTTACTACTGTAACAGGTGCAGCTGTCTTATTATCCAAATACTTGTTAGTTGTTGTAACATCAGCCGTATATGTCGTACCTGCCGGAACACCTGTCAAAGTAGCAACACCTTTATAGTTAGCCGTTACTGTCTGCTCTGCAACTGCTGTACCTGCTGTTGAAGTACCTGCATTGAGCTTAACTGTTGCAAACGGAGCAGTATTAACAGTTACATTATATGTCGGGTCGCTCTGCTCTGTAAGAGTTATATCTACGCTTGCTGCCGCATTCGTTATTGTAAGAGCAGCTGCGTCTGCCGGAGCATTATAGCCTGTTTTTGCAGCTGTAACAGAATATGTACCTGCCGGAAGATTTGCCGAGAAAGTACCGTCTGCCACTGTTGCACCTGTTGCAACTACATTTTCACCGCTCTTAATTGTAACTGTTGCGCCTTCAACTGCCGCCGGAGTTTCAGCATTATCCTTAACTGTAACTGTTGCCGCGTAAAGCGGAGTTATTGTCAATGTGAAATCTGAAAGCTTCTGCTGACGTCCAGTATATGTATAAAGTACATAGTACAGAACCTTGTCATCATCAGCCGCAATATCAGCAGACATATCATATGACAGAACAGTACCCTTATCATTAGCGTTACCAACAGTAGCTTCGCTTGATGCAGCTAAAGCTGTAACAGATGTATATGTTGCCGCACTCAAATCACTGATGTCAGCAAGCTTTGCAATTTTCACATCTGAATTTTTACCTGAGAATGTACATGTTGCTTTAAAGCCAAGTTCAACCTTGTTTGTACCTGTTATAGACGAAGCGTCTACCTTAATAACTGTTAATGCGTCGCCTGTCATACCGGTATCATCAGTTACTACTTTGCCTTCCTTTATTTTTCCTTGATTTGCAAGCAAAATGCCGTTTGCAAACTTAATTGTATCTGCCGCTTCAGTTTCGTTGGTTTGTAACTGAGCGTATGTTGAATCTGCCGCTGTGCGCATAACCGAAACAGCCTGAATCTTACCGTCTGCGAATGACGCGAACGGAGCAGCCGGGGCTTTTGTCGGAGCAGCTGTCGGAGCTAATGTCGGTGTTG
>CAZBXN010000005.1:16817-32687 GCA_964496015.1 uncultured Lachnospiraceae bacterium
CTGTCGGAGCAGGTGTTCCTGTCGGTTCAGCTGTCGGAGCAGGTGTTCCTGTCGGTTCAGCTGTCGGAGCAGGTGTTCCTGTCGGGTCGGGGTCAACTACAACCGGTGTTCCTGTCGGGTCGGGGTCAACTGCCGGCGTTCCTGTCGGAGCAGCCGTCGGAGCCTGTGTCGGAGGAGCTGTCGGCTGTGTTGCGTTAGCTTCTGCCGCTGTTACTGTATGAGCGCCGTAAGGAATCATATCCTTAACGCTGTTCCAAACCATAATCTTGTCACCCTCTGCAAGCTCAAGACCTGTAACAGTTGCAGGAGTGTCTTTCTTAACCTTTACCTTTTCGATTTTTGCAATCTTATCAAGCTGATGTGCCGCATTATAGTTTGCAGCTACAACAACCGCGTCAAATTCTTCTTCCTCAGTTGTCGAAACTGTCGCCGTACCGTCAGCATAAGCAACCGTTACGTCATGCTTCGGCTGCGGTGTAGCTGTCGGCTTCGGTGTAGCGGGAGCCTTTGTCGGGTCTGTACCGTCTGACTGCGGAAGAAGCTTCGCGTCAACTTCGCCCGGAATTTGATATGTAAGAACATTGTCAATCAATACTGACGCAAATTTTGAATTGTCGGCTGACTTTCTGTTTTCAACTGCGAATAACGGAAGGTGCGTTACAGCACTCTTATTGCCTTCGCCTGTACCAACCGCTTCATTCTTCAATGCCGGTGAAAGTCTGCCGTCTTCGTCCTTATAATTGCCGTCAACAAATATTCTGTATTCGTTCTCTGAAATAAGAACCGCAAATGTATGCCACTTTTCAGGCTCTACATGAATACCGATATTCTTTTCGCCTGCTGTATAATAATATGAAGTATAGTTTCCGTCCTCGTCCTTTTCGCCGATTTCGCCTGTCGTTATAACAGCGAGGACGTCTCTTGCAACACTGTTACCGTCAACGTTATCTGTATTGTCAAACAGGAATAGCTTTTCTTCGCCGTCCAAATTCGTTTTGGAAATATAAGCCGCAAAGCCGAGAACCGATGATGTTCCTGTCAGCTCTGATATATCAAGGTTGTTGTCAAAGCCTACGCGCGGGCCTCTGCCGTTTGTAGACATAGCGCCTGCATTAAGCTTCATAGCCTTGCTGCCGCCGTCAACGTTTACTACCGAAACATATGACATTGTGTCAGCGCCGTCCTTTCTGCTGCCGATATAAGCCGTTAAACCGGGAACAACAGGTTTGGGGTCTTGTGCATCAACCTGAATGTCAAGAATAGTTCCTTCCTCCGCGTCCTCAAAATCAGTCTTATATACATCTGACGCGCTTTCGGGAGCGTAAAGGTTGGGAGCTGCTCCCGCAACTGTTTCCGCTCTCGGAATAGGTGTCGCAACAACCTTAGTCTTGCGAAGTCCTTCCGTTGAGAAAGCAGGAGCGTTTGCAACGCCGCTGTAAACCTTAATATTATCAAGCTTTATTGTTGAAGGAGTTGTCGGATAGAAGTTCACGCCGTCAGCGCGCGCAAACGACATCTTAATCTGTGCAAGACAGCCGCCGTCAGCCGTATATTCAACGCCGTCAACAAGTATTCCGTTCGAGTCGGCAATAGTCGTCTTTGCTTTGCCGCCCTTAACCTCAGCTCTTACTCTTACCCACTTGTCGTCGCCTACAGCAACGCCGTCCGTTTCGAAATTCGGGGCAACGTTCTGCTGGTTTATAGTCCACTTTCCCTTTGCGGAAAGCTCAATTCTCGAAGTAAGTGTTGAAACTATATCCGTCGTATATCCCTGTCCGGCATTGTTATCCTGTGACCAATGATGCTGTGTATCGGGATTTACAGCCTCCGCAGCCGTCGCATAGTCGCCGCCGTAGGTCTGCGTATCTGTTCCCGGTTCTTCGCCCGCAAACGCAAGCTGCGTATACTGGTTAAGTCTGCCCATTGTGTTTCCGCCATGAATATATGTATCATATTCAAGTACGTAATCATCTTCAAGCTGTGCAGCGTCGTCAACTGTGAAAGACGTTGTGTTTGAGTTCTTGTTATAGGCTGATACAAAGTTCAAATATGTATCAGTGCTGCCCTCGTCTGTTTCGACGGTAGCGGTTACGCTGTCGCCAAGCGTCCAGTCTGTCAGACTATCCTCGGTAAAGTCCGAATACGACCAAACGGGCGCTGCCGCCGCGCTTGCGGTTATGGTAAGTCCTGCAAATGCAGACGCAGTCATAGCCGCCGCGCATAGAAAAGAAATTAGTTTTTTACTTTTCATGTTTTTCTCTCTCCCTTTCTTTTTCCCTTATGCTGAGTTGGTTTTTTTGTACATTGCGTACAAATCTCAACACTAATAGTTGTATTTATTGTAACATAATTCATTTTATTTTTCAATAGTTTTACATCTTTTTTACGTTTCAACATGCACAAAAAACATATGCAGGTTTTGTGCATGTTGATATATTTATGTCATTTTTTCCTTAGTTTTACACAAAAAAGACCGCCTGTGCGGTCTTTTTGTGGGTTATTTTATTCTGCCTCGGAATATGTTACGGAGCTCCATACGGGCTTCATTCCGTTTTCGGAATTAAGCGAGTCCCAAAGCATAAGTTTTACGTCGCAGTTTTCCGCGATTTCCGCGCCGACGCGTATTACGCCGTCTGCGAGGTCCACTTTTTTCACGCTTGTTTTTACAAGAGCCTTTGTTGTCTTGTCATAGCTTGCGGCAATGAGCGTCGCTTTCATTTTCTTGTTTGAGGAAATTTTAACCTTTCCGTCCTCCGCGATATATTTCATGTCTATCGCCAAATCGTCGGACGGGATATACTCATTTCCCTCGTAAAGCTGAATTTCATCAATTCCGACCGCTCCCCAGCCGTTTGCCGTTACCTTAAACGAATTGTATTTTCCGGTTTTGGCAAGAGCAACCTCTTTAACCGTTGCTTCCGAGCCGTCGGTATATGTAAGCGTGACGTTTGCCTTTGTATGGTCTGCGTTGATTTCCGCCTTTACTGCCGTCCAGTTCTGCGCGGCTTTCGCGTCTTTAAAGGTGTGAACCGTTTCACCGTTTACGGCTAAAGTAAAGTCGGAGGCAGTATACGCAACCGTGAGCGCGTCCTCGCCCGCTTCATTCTGCAATGCAACCGATACGTTGTCCGTACCTCTGCGCTTTGTACCCTCGTTTGAGTAGTCGGCAACGGGCGCCATAGCGAATTTGAATATTCCCGCGTCTTCAACGGTCATATCGTCTTTCTTCGCGGTAAATGTTGAGTTTTTGCCCGCTTCGTTGTTGGCGAACAGATAGAACTGACCTTTGTAATCCTTCATGCCCGTAAGGTTCAGATACTTTATTTTTGAAGTGGCAGGCGTCATAAACGCATAGTTACCCGACGGAGCGGCAGTCCACATACCGTTTGTTTTATTCGCAGAACCTACGATATATTCGTCAACCGTTCCGTTACCCTCTAAATTAAATATCATATCGGGTTCGGCGGTAGCAATAAACTCCGCGTAAACGTCCATGTCGGAATGAAGTCTGAATTTATAGCTTTCGTTATATGAAACAACCTCATCTGTTTCAGCGTCGTTCCATGATACGAATTTATAGCCCTTGTTCGGTACGGCATTAAGCGTCAGGAACTCGTTCATTGTTCTCTGGGCAGGAAGCGAAACCACGTTGTTTCCGCCGTCCGCCAGCGATATTGTTCCCTCCCCGGCTATTACCTTTGCCGAAATTGTCTTTTTGGGAAGCTCGGGAACGTTAAGCGACGCTATCATAATATTTGTAAGGTCGTATTTTGTTGTGACCTTAGCCGTTTCGACAAACGCTATCGCGCCGAGCTGTGACGGAACATTCGCCTCGTTCTTCTGCATCTGCGGAATGTCCTTTGTCTTTTCCTGTCCGTTTACCTTTAATGTATGCGTACCGTAATCAAGGTCGATTACATACTGAATTGTTACCCATTCACCCGCATTTATCGGGGAAACGCGCTCGCCGTCAAGATATACTCCCGCTTCGGAATCTTCCGATTTTATTACAACGGGCAGAATAAGCGGAGGGAATGAACCCGGGTTCTTTGAGCCGTCCGTAAATTCAAAATTCATAACGCCCTCGTGATAGCGCACGTCCATCTGAACAAGCACCTGTCCCGTTGACACATTTTCCGTCAGTTTTTTATGGAAGTACATTCCTCTGTCGCCCTCGCGCGATACCTGCGCAAATTTTAAGCCGTTTTCTTCAGCGAGAACAGCCTTGATAGAGCCGTCCGCGCCCCAGCCGCCTTTGTTGACTGTGTCGCCTGCGGCAAGGTCTGTGTAGGTTGAGAAGTCCTCTATGTTTTCCTGTCCCGCCACGCCCTGCATCAGATACGCTTTTATGTCGTAATTATCTTTTTCGGTAAGCGTGTTTGACACAACAGTTTCGTCTGTTACGCCAATGTCGCTGTCTATCATGTAAGCATTGTATGTGTCGCCCGCGTCCGCATCAAATTTTACTGTAGTATCGGTAAATTCAAGCGTGCCCTCGCCGTTGAGCTTATCAAGAAAATCGGCGGTGGTTATCTTGCCCTTTGACGCGCCGTCCTTATCAAATACCTCGATTACGCCCTTGCTGTAAAGGCTCGGTATTTCCTTATCGCATGCAACAGGTGCGGCTGTAACGGATTTTGCCGTTCCGTCGTCGTTCCATTTTACGTTTTTCAGAAGCCACGGGAAATTATAATAAACAACCTTTGTTAATGCCGAGGGGTATGCGCTGTTCGGCACTTTTCCCAGACTGTAGATTTCCGCGGGGACTTTGTTCGGTGTCTGACTGCGCTGTCCCTCAAGAAGCGAGGAAAGAACAGCCGCCTGCGCCTTTGTGCCGGCTTCGGCGTCCTCCGCTTTTGCGGCGTCAATTATATCGTTCGCGCCCTTTACGAACAGATACGCAAAATTATCCGCGCCGTAATCGTTGGGGTGCGTATAGTCGTTTAAGAAATAGTAGAAATTCGGTGCAACCCAGCCGTAATCGCACGTTTTGTTAATTTCTTCCGTTACCTTATTCAGAAAGTCTAACGACATTTCGTTGACGTCAACAAACGCTATGTTTGTCGCGCCCTTGGCAATTTTAGCGTCAACAAACGCCTTGCCCGCCGTTGAGTAGTGATTTAACGTATGCGTCCATGTGCCGTCAGTCTGATACTGGTCCTGCATTTTACGCTCAATCGGCGATACTACAACAAAGCTTGCACCCTTGTCCGTAACCGTCTTGTAATAGCTTTCAAGAGTATTATTATAGCCGTTTGTCGCAGGGTCGTTCGTAACCTTATCGTCATTGTGTCCGAACTCGAACCACACAACGTCGCCTGCCTTAATATGGTCTTTGCAGTTGTTGAAGTGGTTTGCTGACGCCGACGCGGAAAGACCCGACTGTCCCTCGTTTACGAGCGCCCAGTCCTTGCCGAGATACTTTGCCATTGCCGAGCCTACGCCCTGACAGCGGTTAAGCGGGAAATACGGGATTGCCGTACTCTGCTCGCAGCCCGTTGAGTCTGTGAGAACAAAAAGCGTTTTGCCCGCCGCCTGTTTTGTAACCTCAATCGAGGAAACGGCGACATTTTCGCCGAGCGCAACAATGTTTAGAGTTGTATCGTGCTTTTCACCGCCGTTTTTATCCCACCAGTTATGTACATAAACAGAACACTCATATTCAAGTCCTTCCTCGGGAATATCTGCGCCGAGAAGATGCTGATGACGGCGTTCAGTGGTAAGCGTTACCTTTGCTTCCTTGCTTGCATCCGCTCTCTGCATCTTAATTTTTACGGTATAATATGTACTCTCGGGTGATTTCATCGCGAAACGTATGGGGCTTACCATACCTGTGTTGCCTACGGTTTCATCGTATGTGCAGGCAACAAAATCGTCGTCAGCCGTTGAAACGTTCTCTCTTTTGCCGTTTTCAAGCGTCAAATCATAGCCCTGCGTCATTTCGTAACCGTCGGCAAGCCAATCGGTTGCAAAGCCGTTTTCAAGACCGAGAAAACCGTAGCCGCGGTCTGCCGTGTACTGCATATCCGCGCTTACGCCGATATAGCCGTCCGCTACGCTGTCAGCCGCTCCAAAATCAAATTTCCAGCTTCCCGCGTCAGCGTTCCATGCCGTTCCCTCAGCATGAGCGACAGGCATAACAGCCGCGCTTGCCATCATTGCCGCCGACAGCGACAGTGACAGCAGCTTTTTAATATGTTTGTTCATTGTTTCTCTCCCTCTTTCTTCAATATTTTAAAGATACTGTAATTGTATCACATATTTTATAAAAAATAAATAGGTTTTACAAAAAAAATTGTATAATTTTCAGAGAAAAAATAAGTGTCCGGGCAATGCCCGAACACTTTCGCCGTATTATTTAATTTAAACCGAGCTGTTTCTTGCAGTCGTCAAGCACCTTTTCGATTGTTGCCGCCGCAGTTTCGCCGTTTTCGGCAAACGTGCCGAGGTAAATCTTAATTTTCGGCTCCGTTCCCGACGGACGAACCATGAAATACGTTTTGTCGTCCGACAGATTATATTTCAAAACATTCGCTTTCGGCAAGCCCTTAATCGGCGAAATTCCGCCGTTTACGTCCTTAACGGTCTGCGACTGGTAATCGGTGTAACGCGTCACGTCCATACCCGCGACTCTTGTCGGCGGATTTTCGCGTAAATCCGTGAGTAGCTTCGCCATTTTTTCCATGCCGTCCTTGCCGGGCATTGTAAACGAAACTGTCTTTTCCGAGTAGTAGCCGTATGTCTTGTAAATATCCTGCAAAGCCTCATAGAGCGACTTACCCTTTGTCTTGTAATACGCCGCCATTTCCGCAATAAGCATTGTCGCAACAACGCCGTCCTTGTCGCGCGCGTGAGTGCCGACAAGATAACCATAGCTTTCCTCGAAGCCGATTAAATAAGTATGGTTTTTCTTCTCCGCAAACTCGGTCATTTTCTCACCGATATATTTAAAGCCCGTAAGCACGTTCATTACCTCAATACCGTAGCTGTGCGCGATTGCCGCCGCAAGCTCGGTTGTAACGATAGTCTTTATAACAACGCCGTCTTTGGGCAGTGTGCCCTTTTCCTTTTTCGAGCGTAAAATATAGTCAACAAGCAGCGCGCCCGTCTGATTGCCCGTAAGCGTTCTGTAAACGCCCTCCGCGTCGCGGACAACTATACCCACGCGGTCGCAGTCGGGGTCTGTGCCGATTATAACGTCAACGTCGTTTGCCTTTGCCATTTCAATCGCAATTGTAAAGCCTTCCTTGTCCTCGGGGTTCGGCGACTTAACAGTCGGGAAATTGCCGTCCTCTGTGTCCTGTTCCTTAACGACAAGCACGTTTTTAAAGCCGATACGCTTTAAAATCTCCTTTACGGGACGCGAGCCTGTGCCGTGGAACGGCGTATATATAAGCTTAAACGTGTCCGCTACAGCCTTTACCGCCTCGGGGTTCTGCTGCTGCGTCATGACCGTTTCAAGGAATTTCTCGTCAATGTCCTTGCTTACAATTTCCAGAAGTCCTTTTTCTTTTGCCTCGTCAAGCGAAATGAACTTAACGTCGTCGAAAATGTCATAGCTTTCAATCGCCTTTACAACAACGTCCGCAGCGTCGGGCGGAAGCTGACCGCCGTCGGGACCGTATACCTTGTAGCCGTTGTATTCCTTCGGGTTGTGGCTCGCGGTAATCATAACGCCTGCCGCGCAGCCCAAGGTTCTTATTCCGAACGAAACCTCGGGGACGGAATGGACTATCGGGAACAGGTATACCTTAACGCCCGCCGCCGCAAGCACCTTTGCCGTTTCCTCGGCGAATATTCTCGAGAAGTTTCTTGTGTCATAGCCGATTAAAACGCCCTGCTTCGCCGCGTCCGCGCCGCGAGAATTAACGTATTTTGCAACGCCCTGACTTGCCTGACGGACATTGTATATGTTTATGCGGTTTGTTCCCGCGCCGATAATTCCGCGCATGCCTGCCGTACCGAATTCCAGTTCACGGTAAAAGCGTTCCTCAATTTCCTTTTCGTTGCCCGCAATAGCCTTTAATTCTTCCTTTGACGCCTCGTCAACAACGGGCGAATTAAGCCAGCGCTCATATGTTTCCTTGTAACCCATCACTAATTCCTCCTATTTAAAAATTCATTATATATCCATTATACAATATATTGTTAAATATTTCAATTATTTAACGAAAAAAATTTTTTAATATACATATAAAAAATAATATCTTTTCGGAAAAATTGTCAATAACTATTGAAAAAGCAAAGCATTTGCGATATAATCATGTGATAGGAATAACAAAGGAAGGATTGTTTACAATGAATTTAGAGCTTAATGAAATAGAAAAAGCGGTAAAAAGGCTTGAAAATACCATTCACAGAACAAAGATAGAAAAATCAACGACTTTTTCCGCAATGACGGGCGGGGATATATATCTGAAATTTGAAAATCAGCAAAAAACGGGCTCGTTTAAAATCCGCGGCGCGTCAAATAAAATCGCCGCACTTGTAGAACGCGGCGAAATCAAATCGGCGGTTGCGTCCTCGGCGGGAAATCACGCGCAGGGCGTTGCATATGCGTCGCATGTGCATAACATTCCCGCAACTATCGTAATGCCCAAATCCGCGCCTATCGCAAAGGTGGCGGCGACAGAGGGCTACGGCGCGAAGGTCGTTCTTCACGGCGACTGTTACGACGACGCGTACAACAAGGCGGTCGAAATTCAGGAAAAAGAGGGCGCGACATTCCTGCACCCATATGACGATTTGGAGGTCATGGCAGGACAAGGCACGATAGGTATTGAAATATTGGAGGATTTGCCGACGGTTGACGTGGTTATAGTACCTGCGGGCGGCGGCGGACTTCTCGCGGGCGTCGCGGCATGCGTTAAGCAGATAAACCCTCGTGTAAAGATAATCGGCGTTCAGGCTGAGGGCGCGCCCGCTATCGCAAAATCGTTTAAGGAAAAGAAACTCGTCACAACCGACAGCGTTTCGACTATTGCGGACGGTATCGCGGTTAAAATTCCGGGCAACAATACAATAGAGCTTATAAATAAATATGCCGACGACGTTGTAACGGTATCTGACGCTGAAATCTCGGCGGCAATACTGCTTTTATTGGAACGCACAAAGCAGGTTGTCGAACCTGCGGGAGCAACGCCGCTTGCGGCTGTTTTAAACGGCAAGGTTGACGTAAAAGGCAAAAAAATCGCCTGCGTATTGTCGGGCGGTAATATCGACGTAAGCTTTATTCAGAGAATTATTGATTTGGGTCTTGTATCACGTGAAAGAAAACTTAAATTCCGCGCGACATTGCTTGATATTCCGGGAAGTCTGGAGCATCTGTCAAAGGTATTGTCGGACGCGAACGCGAATATAATTATGGTGCAGTACGACCGTTGGAGCGCGGAGCTTGACCCGAATGAGGCTATTATACATATCGCGTGCGAGGTCGGCGGAGCGGAGCACGGACAGAGGGTGCTGAAATCTTTGCGCGACCACGGTTACACGGTAGTACGCGAATAAATTTCGAGAAAATGCTCGTTGCGTGTTCCCGAATAAAAGGAGCTTAAAATATGATAAAAAAATCACTGATTTCTCTAATTTACGAAGCGGCGTCAATTCATCGCTGGAACGACCACATACGCCCCGGCACGGGCTTTACGGAGCTTGATAAACAGGCGCATAAGATGTTTTACGCCTACGTTCTGGCAAAATGCGAGGGCGATAATGTCGATATGATAAAGCTTATCGAGGGAGGGATTTTTGAATTTTTTCACCGCAGTATTCTGACGGATATTAAACCGCCGATTTACCATAAATTGGTAAAGGAAAAAGGCGCGCAAATTGACCGCTGGGTGCTCGACGAATTAAAAGAGCATATGGACGGCATAGGCGGCGGCTTTTACGAGCGGATGGAAAGGTATTATCTCGATAAGGATTACAGCTCGCTTGAAAAACAAATTCTCAAAGCCGCGCATTATCACGCGAGCAACTGGGAATTTAAGATTATTTATCACATGAACCCCGAAACCTTCGGAATTGAACAGGTCAGGGCGGAAATGATAGAAGGGCTCGCCGCATGCGACACCTTCAGCGGATTTCGGTATTTTGCGGGCAGCGAATACTTACAGCAATTCCTGTCGCTTATCGGAAAGCTCCGTTATCAGCAGCGCTGGGCGAAAGCCGTAAGAATGCCGCAGACGTTCGTTATGGGACATATGCTCGTCGTCGCGATTTTATCGTATTTTATGACGCTGGAGCTTGAAAATCCATGCCCGAAACGGCTTATAAACAACTTTTTCGCGGGACTGTTCCACGATTTGCCCGAAGTGCTGACGCGCGATATTGTATCGCCTGTCAAAGCGTCGGTAAAAGGCTTGGGCGGTATATTGAGCGAGATTGAGGACGAGCAGATGCACAAGGTCATTTACCCGCTTTTGCCAAAAGAATGGCACAGGGAAATCGAGTATTACACGCAGAATGAATTTTCGTCGAAAATCATTGAGGACAATACTCTTGAAATCGTAACGTCCGATATGATAAACGAAAAGTACAACGACGATAATTTCGACCCCGTGGACGGCGAAATTATCCGCGGCTGCGACCACTTATCGGCGTATATCGAAGCGTATTTGTCGCTTAGCTACGGAATTAAGTCGGAGCAGATTATCGGCGGCTACACGCATTTAAACAAAAAATATAAGCATAAAACAATCGGCGGTCTTGACTTTTCAACGCTGTTTGATTATTTTGAATTGAATTTGACTGATTAAATATGGAAGAAAAAAAGATTTTAAATTACGAACAAACGCGGGAAAAGGCTCTGAGGTTATTGGAGTTTAGGGCGCACAGTGAAAAAGAATTAAGGGATAAGCTGCAAAGAGCGGGCGCGGCTGAGGAAAATATCGAAAAAGTCATGGACTTCTGCCGTGAATACAAATTTGTAAATGATGAGACATATGCCAAGGGCAAAGCAAAGGATTTGCAGAATTTAAAGAAATTCGGAAAGCACAGAATAAAATCGGAGCTCAGTCAAAAAGGAATAGCGTCGGATTTAATTGAGCTTGCTTTGTCGGAGCTTGACGAGGAGGAAACGGACAGATTGGAGCCGCTCGTAAGAAAAAAGCTCGGCAGCAATTTTGAGAAAAAGAATATTGATAAATGTATCCGCTATTTTATTTACCGCGGGTACAGCTTCGGAGATATAAAAAGCTGTATAGAAAACATCAAAACGGAGGAAGCAAATGAGCTATAATATCGGACTTGTTTCGCTCGGCTGCGCAAAAAACCAGACGGACGCGGAAATTATGCTCGGAATTTTAGCCGAGGACAATTTTAATATTGTGCCAAATCCCGGGGACGCGGATATAATAATTGTCAATACCTGCGGCTTTATCGAGTCGGCAAAGCGCGAGTCGATTGACGCGCTTCTGGAAATGGCGGAATACAAAAACAGACGTTGTAAGCTGCTTATTGCGACGGGCTGTCTTGCAGAACGCTACAGCGGTGAAATTCTGCTTGAAATGCCCGAGGTTGATGCGGTTTTGGGCACGGGCGATTATGATAAAATAACGGATATTATAAATGACGCGCTCGGCGGCAAAAAGCCCGTATTAACGGGCAATAAGGACAGAACGCCTATGGAACGCTTACCGAGAATTTTGTCAACTCCGCCTTATACGGCATATCTTAAAATCGCGGACGGCTGCGACAACAACTGTACATATTGCGCAATACCGAAAATACGCGGACATTTCAGAAGCCGAACGATTGAGGATATAGTTGACGAGGCAAAATCACTTGCCGAAAACGGCGTAAAGGAGCTTATTTTAATCGCGCAGGACACGACGCGCTACGGCGTGGATTTATACGGAAAATACAGTCTTGACGCATTGCTTGAAGAGCTTGTGAAAATAGAAATAGATTGGATACGCGTCCATTATTACTATACCGAGGCGATTACCGACAGCCTTATTGACGTAATGGCAAAGTATGATAAAATCTGCAATTACATAGATATGCCGATACAGCACGCGAACAACGACATTCTGCGGAGAATGGCGCGGCGGACGTCAAAAGAAGAAATGGTTGAAAAAATCACGAAAATCCGCGAGAAAATGCCCGACTGCGTAATAAGAACGTCGATTATAGTCGGTTTCCCGGGTGAAACAGAGGAGCAATTTAAGGAGCTTTACGATTTTGTTAAAGAAATCCGCTTTGACCGTATGGGCGTGTTCACATACTCGCAGGAGGAGGACACGGCGGCGGCTGAATTTGACGGTCAGATTGACGAGGAAATAAAAGAGGAGCGGCTCGACGCTCTTATGACGCTTCAGCAGGGTATTTCGCTTGAGCTGAACAGAGCGAAAATTGGCAAGACACTTGAAGTTCTTGCCGAGGGCTATGACGAGGAAAGCTTCCTGTTTTACGGCAGAAGCCGCGGCGACAGCATAGATGTTGACGGCAGGGTTTATTTTGGAATTGAGCGTGAAATCGCCGAGGGCGATATAATAAATGTAGAAATTTTAGATGCAGACGAATACGATTTAACGGGAAAGGCGGTTGAATAAAATGAATACTGCGAACAAACTTACATTATTGAGGGTAATTCTTGTCCCTATTTATATGGCGTTTTTGCTTAATCAGGACTTCAAGAGCCAGATGCTCGCGCTTTTGATTTTTATTGTCGCGTCGCTTACGGATATGCTCGACGGTCAGATTGCGCGGAAATATAACCAGATAACGCCGTTTGGAAAATTTGTTGACCCTTTGGCAGATAAAATACTTACAACCTCATCGTTCCTTGTATTCATGTCGCAGGACATTATCAGCGTTTGGGCGGTTATGATTATTCTGACCCGTGAATTTGTTGTAGCAGGTATTCGTCTTTCGGCTGTAACGGAAGGCGAGGTAATAGCCGCGTCAATGCTCGGAAAAATCAAAACCGTATCGCAGATGATTGCAATAATCGCGGCAATGCTGATTTTAAATATCAGCGCAATACCGCACGATACGGCGATTGTCATAACGAATGTTTTTGTATGGATTTCTGTTGTGCTGACGGTATTGTCGGGTGTTGACTATCTGATGAAAAACAAGTCGCTGTTAAGAATGAAATAAAGGGGGCTATGTAATGAAATTTATTGATGATTTGAAATTTGATGCTAAAGGTCTTATTCCTGCTGTTGTTCAGGATAAAAGCACAAAAGAGGTGCTTATGGTCGCTTATATGAATGTAGAGGCGATTGAAAAGACGGTTGAAACGGGCAGAGCGACTTTCTGGTCAAGAAGCCGTCAGAAGATGTGGGTTAAGGGCGAAACCTCGGGCAATTTTATGTATGTTGAGGAAATACGCGTTGACTGCGACGGTGATTGCCTTGTGATTTTCGCAAATCCCGCGGGACCGGCATGTCATACGGGAAACAGAAGCTGTTTTTACAGAAGCGTTAAGGAAGGCAAGCTTGAACCGACAGAGGAAAAAGAGGATTTGTTGGGCGTTATGGCGGAAGATGAGGCTATTATAACCGACAGAAAGAGAAATCCCGAGGCTGGCAGCTATACGAATTATCTGTTTGACAAGGGCGAGGACAAGATTTTGAAAAAGGTCGGTGAAGAAGCCGCCGAGGTTGTTATCGCAGGCAAGAACCGCAGCAAGGACGAAATAAGCTACGAGGTCGCGGATTTAATCTATCACCTTACTGTCATGCTTGTAGATAACGATATGACATGGAATGATATATACAAAGAAATGAAGAAAAGGAGGAATTAACATGAAAATAGAAACAAAATGCGTACAGGAGGGCTACAGACCAAAGAATGGCGAAGCGCGCGTACTGCCGATTTATCAGAGCACGACTTTTAAATACGACTCCTCGGAATTTATGGGCAAGCTGTTTGATTTGGAGGAGGACGGCTATTTCTACACGCGCCTTGCAAATCCGACAGTCGGCTGCGTTGAGGAAAAAATCGCGGCGCTTGAAGGCGGCGTGGGTGCGATGATGACTTCGTCGGGACAGGCGGCGACGCTTATCGCGATAATGAATATCGCGGGCGAGGGCGACCATATTATATGCTCGTCGGCAGTTTACGGCGGAACCTTTAATCTGCTGGGAGTTACGCTTGAAAAATTTGGAATTGAAACCACCTTTGTAAATCCCGACGACGATTATGACACGATAGATAAGGAATTTAAGGAAAACACTAAGGCGGTTTTGGGTGAAACAATAGCAAATCCTGCGCTTACGGTGCTTGATATTGAAAAATTTGCAAAGCTTGCGCATAGTCACAAGGTGCCGCTTATTGTTGATAACACCTTTGCGACGCCGATTTTGTGTCGTCCCATAGAGTTCGGCGCAGATATTGTAACACATTCGACTTCAAAATATATGGACGGTCACGCGGTATCGCTTGGCGGCGTAATTGTTGACAGCGGTAATTTTGATTGGGCGGCAAGCGGAAAATTCCCTGAATTTACGACTGCCGACGATTCATATCACGGCGTTGTTTATACTGAACGATTTGGTAAGGCGGCGTATATAACAAAGGCGCGCGCTCAGCTTATGAGAGATTTGGGTTCTTCGCCTTCTCCGCAGAATGCGTTTTTGCTGAATTTGGGCTTGGAAACGCTTCATCTGAGAATTATAAGACACAGTGAAAATGCAATGAAGGTTGCAAAATTTCTGCATGACAATGATAAGATTGCATGGGTAAATTATCCCGGACTTGAAGACAGTAAATATAAGCCGCTTGTTGACAAATATTTGCCTCTCGGCGCAAGCGGAGTCGTTTCGTTCGGCGTTAAGGGCGGACGCGAAGCGGCGGTTAAATTCCTTGACAAATTAAAGGTTGCCGCGATTGTAACGCATGTCGCGGACACGCGTACCTGCGCGCTTCACCCCGCGAGCAGCACGCACAGGCAGATGACCGACGAACAGCTTCTTGACTGCGGCGTAAGCCCCGACCTCGTAAGACTCAGCGTCGGCATTGAAAATGTTGACGATATAATCGACGATATAAAACAGGCTCTAAATTAACGGCATAAAAAAACAGCGTATCGAATACGCTGTTTTTGTTTTACTTAAATCTGTTCACAATATATTCATTTGCTTTTTTTTCAAGCGCGTCTTTAAGCGGCAGCAGCCCGTCAAATTTCGGGTTCTTCCGCTTTATCGCGTTCGTCAGCACATAATCGCACAGTTCGGGATTTTTCGGAAACAGAGGTCCGTGCAGATACGTCGCGACAACATTTTTATAAATCACGCCCTCGTACCCCGAATTATCGTCGTTGCCGTTACCGTAAACGACCTTGCCGAGCGGCGTGTGATTTCCGATATATGTTCTGCCGCCGTGATTTTCAAATCCGGCTATTTTTTGATTTATAATATCCGACTGCAAAACAATATTTCCGATAAGGCGTTTTTTGCCCTGGTCGGTATAAATATCGAGAATTTCAAGCCCTTTTATCGTTTCGTCCGCAAGCTTATAATATTTGCCGAGAAGCTGATAACCTCCGCATACCGCAACAAGCGTTCCGTTGTCCTCGACATAATCCTGTAACGCTTTTTTATGCTCCAAAAGGCGCTCACATACTATTTTCTGTTCCCTGTCCGAGCCGCCGCCGATAAAAACAATGTCAATATCCGACAAGTCAAATCCGCTGTCGTCGCAGGTATAGCTTACAACCTCCGCGTCAATTCCGCGCCACATAAGCCGTTTTCTCATACATTCGATATTGCCCTTGTCGCCGTAAAGATTTAACAAATCGGGATAAAGATGCAAAATTTTAATTTTCATCTGTCTTCCCCTCCTTTTTGAGCAAATCGTTTAAAACGGCTTCTGTCGGATATAATGCTGTATAATTTACAAGGATATACACAACCTCCGAGT
>CAZBXN010000006.1:0-27513 GCA_964496015.1 uncultured Lachnospiraceae bacterium
TAATTTACAAGCAAAACAAATAATATCTCTAAAATTCTGTATATTTTAGCAAAAAAAGACATATCCAACAGGCGTATTTTCTGATATAATTTTATCGTAAATTTATTCTGAAAGGACGGTATTATATATGGCGAAAAAACTGATGTCTGCGGCTTTAAAGCTATGCGATACGATTATGGAGGATTTCGGAGAAATACTGAGCAAAAAATGGCAGTATGACGCGGGTCTGTGCCTCAAAGGCTTTGAGGCGGTTTATAAGGAAACGGGCGATAAAAAATATTATGATTACATAAAAACAAGCATGGACTATTTTATCACCGACGAGGGAACAATCCGCACCTACGACCCTCAGGTACGCAATATCGACCATATAAACAACGGAAAAAACCTCTTTTTCCTCTATCATGAAACAGGCGTGGAAAAATACAAAAAAGCGATTGAACTTCTGGCAAGTCAGTTTGAAATTCAGCCGAGAACACCGTCGGGCACTTTCTGGCACAAGCAGATTTACCCAAATCAGGTATGGCTTGACGGGCTTTTCATGGGCGAGCCGTTTTCCGCGCAGTATGCAAAGGAATTTAATCACCCCGAAAAATTCGACGACGTTACCATGCAGTTCGTAAACGCGGAAAGGCTTACTTATGAACCGCGCTGCGGTCTTTATGCGCACGCGTGCGACGAGTCAAAGGAAATATTCTGGGCGGACAAGAGTACGGGACGCTCACTGAATGTATGGGGACGCTCCGTCGGCTGGTTCTGCATGGCTCTCCTTGACGCGCTCGATTTTATCCCCGAAACGCACGAGGGACACAAAACGCTTATCGGTTTATTCAACAAGGCGATTTCAAATGTCGTAAAATATCAGGACGGGGACGGCGTATGGTATCAGGTTATGGACAACCGCCGAAGCGACAATTATCAGGAAGCGACCTGTTCCTGCATGTTTGCGTATTCCCTTGAAAAGGCAATCCGCATGGGATATATTGATAAAGATACTTACACACCGTATCTGAAAAAAGCGGTTGACGGAATAATGAACATATTTTTAAAGGAAATTGACGGCAAAACGTATATTACAAAGGGCTGCGCGGTTGCGGGACTTGGCGCGGCGGATAATCCCCGACGCGACGGAACGCTCGATTACTATTTCAGCGAACCCATCAGAAACAACGACTTCAAGGGCGTAGGACCGTTTCTGATTTTGGCTGCGAATTACGAGGAATAAATATGGAATTTGAAAAAATATTGCCGCAGGCGGCGGGTGTGTCGGAAAAATCGCTCGCGGATTTTTTCCGCGCGCTTGATACGCTCAATGCCGATATGCACAGCGTTATTATGATACGCAAAAATAAGCTGATATGCGAGGCGTATTACGAACCGATTGCAAAATCGGACTTGCACAGAATGTTTTCGGTTACGAAAAGCTTTGTTTCGCTTGCGGTGTCATGTCTTGCCGCAGACGGTAAAATCGGGCTTGACGATTATATTGTATCGTATTTCCCCGAATATCCGACGCAATACGAATATATAAAAAACACCACAATCCGCGATATGCTCATGATGCGCAGTCCGCACGACAAGACGACGTATAAGGCGGATTTAAACGGCAACTGGGTTGAAAGCTTTTTTACAACAAAGCCGACGCACCGTTCGGGCACGGTTTTCGCTTACGATACCTCCGCGACGCATACGCTCGGCGCGCTTGTCGAAAAAATAAGCGGTATGACACTCTTGGATTATCTCCGCGTAAAATTTCTTGACAAAACAGGCTTTTCCCGCGACGCATATTGTCTTAAAGACCCGCAGGGCGTAAGCATAGGCGGTTCGGGACTTATGGCGCGGTCTATGGATATTGCAAAAGCCGCGTATCTTGTAATGAACGGCGGGAAATATGACGGCAAGCAACTGCTTGACGCGGAATATCTGAAAAAAGCTACGTCAAAGCTGTCGCCGACAATCGTACGCGGCAGCTTTACGGACGAAAAGCAGGGCTACGGTATGCAGTTCTGGCGCACGCGCAATAACGGCTTTATGATGTACGGTCTGGGAGGTCAGATTGCGCTGTGCCTGCCGGACAAAAAGTTTATCCTTGTCACTACTGCCGATACGCAGGGCTGTCAGGGCGGTTTACAGGACATTCTTGACATATTCTGGAACACGATTTATAATAATCTTGATAATAACACAGAAAAAGACAGCCGTATCGACGGCGTCTTAAACCATCGCCGGATACAGCCGTTTTCGGGAGAAACAAAGAGGTTTTCGGCAAAATTCACATTTGACGAAAATGTAATGGGAATTACGGATTTAGCCGTTAGAACGAACGAAAACGGCGGTCAGATTTCCTATACAAATCAAACAGGCTCCCATAATTTGAATTTCAAAACAGATGATTTTTATGACGCGCCGTTTCCGTATTACGGCTGCCGCAGCATAACAAGCGGAGCATGGAAAGACGACGCGCTTTTTATAAAAAGCAGACTGATCGGGGAAATGGTCGGTTCTGTCACAATGGAGCTTTATTTTTCAGAAAAAGGAGTTACTGTCTTATCGAGAAAAACGGAGGGAACGCATTTTAATGAATTTAACGGCGTTGCCGAAGGAACGCTCTCGGAATAAAATTTTAAGGAGAATAAGTATGAAATATTTAATAGGCATAGACCTTGGAACATCAGCTACAAAAACAGTTTTGTTTGACGAGAATTTTAACGTAATCGCGTCAGAAACACAGGAATATCCCATGTATCAGCCTCAAAACGGCTGGGCAGAGCAAAAGCCCGAGGATTGGCGCGACGCGGCAATAAACACGCTTAAAAACGTAATTAAAAAATCAGGCGTTTTGTCGGAGGATATAGCAGGCATAGGTCTTTCGGGACAAATGCACGGTCTTGTAATGCTTGACGAAAGCGGAGAGGTTCTGCGTCCGTCAATTATCTGGTGCGACCAGAGAACACAAAAACAATGCGATGAAATAACTGAAAAAATAGGCAAAGAGCGTCTTATTGAAATAACAGCAAATCCGGCTTTAACCGGCTTTACGGCTTCAAAAATATTGTGGGTACGCGAAAATGAGCCTGAAATCTATGCAAAATGCCGTCATATTCTTTTGCCGAAAGACTATGTAAGATACGTGCTTACGGGCGAATTTGCAACCGAGGTTTCAGACGCGAGCGGAATGCAGCTGCTTGATATTCCAAACCGCTGCTGGTCGGACGAGGTTCTGGAAAAACTCGATATTGACAAATCGCTTCTGGCAAAGGTTTACGAGTCGCCTGATGTAACAGGTCATATAACGGAAGAAATCGCAAAAATAACAGGTCTTTCAACAAGCACAGTTGTTGTCGGAGGCGCGGGAGACAATGCCGCCGCGGCCGTGGGAACAGGTGTTGTAAAAGACGGAAAGGCATTTACAACAATCGGTACAAGCGGCGTTGTATTCGCGCATACGAGCGAGGTTTCCATTGACCCCAAGGGACGCGTACATACCTTCTGCTGCGCCGTCCCGGGCTGCTGGCATATAATGGGCGTTACGCAGGCGGCAGGACTGTCGCTGAAATGGTTTAAGGACAATTTCTGCGGTGATTTTACCGAAAAAGCCGAAAAAGAGGGCGTTGACCCCTATTATTTAATGGATAAGGCGGCGGCGGAAATCCCTGTCGGCAGCAACAGGCTTATATATCTCCCCTATCTCATGGGCGAGAGAACGCCGCATCTTGACCCCGACTGCCGCGGCGTATTCTTCGGACTTTCCGCAATTCACGGAAAAGCCGATATGATAAGAGCCGTTATGGAGGGCGTGGCGTACTCGCTCAAAAACTGCAATGATATTTTGAAGGAAATGGGCGCGAACGTCGATGAAATGATGGCTTGCGGAGGCGGCGGAACAAGCTCGCTGTGGCGTCAGATACTCGCCGACTTATACGAGTGTGAAGTAAAAACCGTATCGTCGAAAGAAGGTCCCGCGCTCGGTGCGGCAATCCTCGCGTCGGTCGGAGCGGGAATTTACGAAAGCGTCGAAAAAGCGTGCGATAAGGCGATAAAAACCGATAAGACCTGCGCGCCGATTGAGGAAAATTCAAAGGCTTACAAAAAATTCTATGATATTTACAATTCACTCTATAATGATTTAAAAGAAGATTATAAAAGGCTGTCAGATTGACAGCCTTTTAATTTTAGTCCATATTTTCATAAAATGCGATATATGAGCGGTACGCCATATATACGTCCGACTTCGCCGTTACCTCATACGGCGAGTGCATTGAAAGCACGGGCACGCCGCAGTCGATTACGTCCATGTTCAAATTTGCGACATACTGCGCAATTGTTCCGCCGCCGCCGTGGTCAACCTTTCCAAGCTCTCCCGTCTGCCAGATTACATTATTTTCGTCCATGATTTTGCAGATTTTATAAACAAACTCCGCGTTTGCGTCAGACGAGCCCGACTTTCCGCGCGCGCCCGTATATTTAACAAGCGCCATACCATAGCCCGCAAAAGTCGAATTCTTTTTCTCAAATTCACCCTCGTAATTCGGGTCAACCGCCGCGCTTACGTCAGACGACATGCACGCCGAATTTTTAAGGACATTATTCAGAAGCGTTACGGAACAGCTTCCGTTTACCTTTTCAACAAGCTCAGCAAGCGTCATTTCAAAGAATGCGCTTAACATTCCCGTATTGCCCGCCGAGCCGATTTCCTCTTTGTCAACCAACAGCGCAACGGCTGTTTTTTTAATGTTTTTCGCGTCAAAAATCGCCTTAATCGTTGTGTACGCGCACACTCTGTCGTCCTGACCGTACGCGCCGACAAAGCTTTCGTCAAGACCGATATTTCTTGCCTTGAATGCGGGAACAGCCTCGATTTCCGCGCTTATAAAATCTCTTTCGCAAATATTGTATTTTTCATTCAAAAGCTTTAAAATGCCGTATTTTACTTTTTCTTTTACGTCCTCTCCGACGGGAATACCGCCGATTAAAATATTAAGGCTCTCGCCCTCTATTCCCTCCGTCATTTTCTTCGTCATCTGATGCTGCGCAAGATGCGGAAGCAGGTCGGTTATGCAGAATACGGGGTCGTTTTCATTTTCGCCGATATTTATTGTAAGCTTTTCACCGCCGCGCGTGTAAATTACACCGTGGAGCGACAGCGGAATTGTGGGCCACTGATATTTTTTAATGCCGCCGTAATAATGCGTTTTAAGCAGCGCCATATCCGTGCTTTCATAAAGCGGATTTTGCTTTAAATCAAGCCTTGGCGAGTCGATATGCGCGCCGACGAGATTAACTCCGTTTGCTATGTCGTCCTTGCCTATAACCGCCAGAAATACGTTTTTATTGCGGTTTACACGGTAAACCTTATCGCCCGCCTTTAACGAGGTCTTTTTGTCCAAATCCTCAAAGCCGTGTTTTTTTGCCATTTCAACCGCTGTAGTCACACATTCGCGCTCTGTTTTGCCGTTATCGAGAAATCCGCGGTATTCGTCGCATAACGAAAACATCTCTTTCTTCTCTTTATCCGATACCGCCTCATATACGTTTTTACGTTCATACGAGAGCTCGTCAAACAATTCTTTATCTGTCATTTACATCATTCCTTTCATTTAACTGTCAGTATCAATTATAGCACCGACAGAGAAATGTGTCAATTCAAAATACAAAAAAAGCGCTGCCCGAGGCAAACGCTTTTTCGAATTTACAGAATAATGCCGTAAAAGACAATGTACTTCATGCTGCGACTGCAATCAGTTCATTCTGCTGCCGTTCATTCAGCCGTTCTGCTCTGCCTGATGCTTTGCAAAACATTCGCTGCAATAAACGGGTCTGTCATGTTTCGGCTCAAACGGGACTTTGTCTACCTTGCCGCATTCAGCGCAAACAATCTCAAACATTTCCTTATTTTGTCTTATGCTGTTTTTCTTGGCAATACGGCACTCCTTGCAGCGGAGCGGCTCGTTCTGGAAACCCTTTTCAGCATAAAATTCCTGCTCGCCTGCTGTGAAAATAAATTCATTACCGCAGTCTTTACATACCAATGTTTTATCCTCGTACATCTTCCTTACCTCTTTTCGTTTTTTACCGATGGTTTGTTGTTCTAAGACTTCGTATCAAGAATTATTTCAAGCTTTTTTCTGATACGCTGTACGGCGTTGTCAACCGCTTTTGTATCCTTACCGAGTATTGCGGCGATTTCCTTATATGACATATCGCGCATATAATACAGCAGCACCTCAAGCTCAAACTTGCTCAAAGCCTTATTTATTTTATACTCTATACCATCTGCGTTTTCACGGTCAATTACAATAGCTTCAGGGTCCTGAAGCTCCTTTGAGGCTGGCATTTCCGAGATTACTGTGCCTCGTTCGGATTTATAATCATTGCTGTCGAGTGAAACATAGGAATTAAGCGGCTGATGCTTTCTGCGGGTTGACGTTTTGACGGCGGTAAGTATTCTGCGGGAAACGCATATGCCCGCAAAAGCCTTAAAATACGAATGTTTCTCAGGATTGAAATCCTCAACCGCCCTGTAAAGACCGATAAACCCCTCCTGAATGAGGTCGTCAGCCTCCGCGCCCGCGAGAAAGTATGACTTAGCCTTGGCATAAACCAAATTCTTATATCTGACAAGAACGGCTTCAAGCGCCGGCTTGTCGCCCGCCTGCGCGAGTGCTACCAATTCTTCATCAGACATATTGTTCGGATTAGTGTTATTGCCCGTCACTGCCATATAAAAATTCCTCTGCTGATATTAAGTATAGTACAAGTATATCACCTAAAATATGGAATGTCAAGGAAAAAATCGCTTATTTCTGCGATATTTCGGCTTTTTTTCCTATTTTTACCATGAAAATATTGTATTTTACTGCCCGTCCGTCGTTATAACGACCGTTTTGGCTTCGCCGTCCCATTCAACATTACAGCCCATCGCCTCGCTGATTGCCCTTGCGGGAACCATTGTGCGGTCATTTATCATTGACGCGGGAACGTCAAGCTTTTTCTCGTCGCCGTTTACGTAAAATCTGTCGGAATTGAGTTTCATTGAGATATTTATATCTCCCAAAAGAATTATTACCTTCTGCTCCTCGCCGAGCCAGTTCACGTCCGCGCCCAGCTTCTCAAACACGCCTCTTACGGGTACAAGCGTTCTGCCGTCAATTATAACAGGGTCTTGATTTTTAAACGCCACCAATTCGCCGTTTACCGTAACCTTGATTTCGTCGCGCGGCGCGGTAAGTTTATCGAGCGTGCTGTAATCGTCAAACGAAACAACTGGCGTGCCGCCGTTTCTTATATTTTCGGTTCTTATGTATGTCTGCGGCTCAACCTCGTTTAAATATTTGCTTATTCTGTAGTTTCCCGTATCGTCAAGACCGAATAAATCAAGTCTTAGGGGCGACACGATAAAATCGGTATTCGTAAAGCCCGCGCCCTCAAGCACAAGCCGCGCAGGTTCCACGCAGTCCTGATAATTGTTTTTGTTGACGCCGTAGTCCACGCCGTTTACGTTGCTGCGCGTATATGAAATGAGCTCGCCGTCATGCACTCCCGAAACGGACTCCGAAAAATACTCGTCATCCGCCTGTTTTTCTATTTTCACTCTCGGAAGCTTCGGAAGCGTTTTCGTTTCCTTATCCATAGCGTAGATTTTCATTGAATATGACATTGACGAGCCCGTGTCGTTGAAATATTCAATGCACAAAAACCGCTCCGTATCGCAGGGCTTTACAAAAACATTGGCGTAACTTCTGCCGTCCGTGCATAATAAATCCTGCTTTATATCGTCCAGATGCTTAATGTCGCCGTTTTCGTCAACTCCGTATATTTCAATTCTGTTGTCCTTTACAACGAAAAGCTCCGCGTTGCCGTCGCCGTCCATATCGCTTGTAAACGCCGAAATTACGCCCGAGTAGTAGCCGTAAATATCCTCGCTTTCATGACCGACATATGATTTTGCGGTATCGCATAAACCAACCTGCGGAATAAGCGTGTTCGTCATAAACCGGTTGTACTCCGTTTCATAGTCGTTTGCCGACGCGCACGTCGTCAAAAATGCTGCCGATACAAGCGCAGCCGCCGTTATTTTTTTGATATTTTTTTTCATTTTACATCTCTGCCTTTATATTATTTTATACCCGATTTTAAATCGCGTATTTTATTTTTCAAATTTTCAATACTTTCGCTTTCCGTTTTTCCCGACGCGATAGCCTTTACAATCGCGCTTCCGACAATCGCGCCGTCGCAGTAAGAGCTTAATTCCCTTACCTGCTTTCCGTTTGATATGCCGAAGCCCACGCATGCGGGGACTTTTGCGTATTTGTTTATATCCGCGAAAAACTCTTCAAAGTTTGTCTGAAAGCTCGATTTTTCGCCCGTTACGCCGAGCGACGAAACGCAGTATAAAAACCCTCCCGAGTTTTCCGCTATCGTCTTTATTCTGTCTCTTGACGTCGGCGACACAAGATTTATCTGATACACGCCGTATTTTTCCGTGTATTCCCTGATTTCCCCGCTTTCCTCATAAGGCAGGTCGGGAATAATAAGCCCGTCGATACCCGCGCTCTGACATTTTTTGAAAAATTCGTCAATACCGTACTGCACGATTATGTTGTAGTACAGCAAAAAGACCATGGGGATTTTTATGTCGGCTCTGATTTTTCCGACAAGCTCAAACACCTTAAAGATGTCAACGCCCTGCTTTAATGCCCGCTCGTCCGCCGCCTGAATTGTAACGCCGTCCGCCGCAGGGTCGGAAAACGGAACGCCGAGTTCGATTAAATCGACGCCCTCCTCCTGCATTGTCCGTATAGCCTTTTCGCTTACGTCAAGGCTCGGGTCGCCTACAGTCAGAAAGGTAATCAGCGCCTTTTTTCCCTCTTGCTTTAATTTTGCAAATTGCTCGTCTATTCTGTTCATATTCTATCTCCTCTCAGCTCTTACGGCTTCTGTAAACCGCTTTATTTTGATTTCGTCCTTAAAGCCGTCCGTTTCCACTCCCGAGGAAACGTCAACGCCATAGGGCGAAAAAATCTCAATTCCCTTTTTTACATTGTTTTCATTAAGACCGCCCGCTAAAATTATCGGCTTTTGCGTCTTGATTTTACCGACCTTCGACCAGTCGAACGCCTCGCCGCTGCCGCCGTATCCGGTATCCTTGAATTTATCAAGCAATATTTTATCCGCGCCGTCAAAATCGGGAATGTCGTCGCCGTCACGCAATCGGACAGCCTTCCAGATTTCGCAGTCAACCGATAAACCGCGTATGTATTCCGCCGTTTCGTCACCGTGAAGCTGAACCGCCGAAAGCCCTGCAATTTTCGCAGTGTTTTCCACCTCGGCTTTAGGGGCGTTTACAAAAACGCCGACCGTTTTCACGGATTTGTCAAGTCCTGCCGACAATTCCGCCGCAAATTCGGGCGTAACCTGCCGTCTGCTTTCCGCGAAAACGAAGCCTATATAATCGGGCTTGTATTTATTTATAATTTCAATATCCTCAAAGCGGCGAATACCGCAAATTTTAATTACCATATCTTAATTTACCCACCGCCGCTTTTATATTGCTTTCCCTCATAAACGCCTCGCCGATAAGCGCCGCGTCAAATTTCAGCTTTTGCAGATACAGAAAATCCGTGTGCGTTCTGACCGCGCTTTCCGCGACCTTTATTTTATCCTGCGGAATAAGCGGCAAAAGCTTTTCGCACGTTGTTATGTCCTCCTCAAACGTCTGCAAATTGCGGTTATTCACGCCGATAATTCTGCCGTATTCAAGCGCGCGCTTAACTTCCTCCTCATTGTGCGTTTCCACGAGAACGTCAAGCTCAAGGCTGTCGGCAAGTGTATGAAATTGCTTAAATTCCGCATCCGTCAGCGCAGCCATAATCAGCAGCACCGCGTCCGCGCCCGCAAGCTTCGCCTCGTAAATCTGGTATTCGTCAACGACAAAATCCTTTCGCAGAACGGGAATGTCAAACTCAGCCGTTATGTCCTTTACAAACGCCAAATCGCCCTTGAAATACTCGGGCTCGGTCAAAACCGACATTGCCTGAATACCGCATTTTGAGTATTCCTCCGCAATTTTCATATGGTTAAAATCGGCGCGTATAAGCCCCTTTGAGGGCGACGCCTTTTTAATTTCCGCTATAATTGAAACGCCGTCATGCGGCAAAAGCGCGTCAGCAAAGCGTCCTTTTTTTAAATCCGCTCTGTCAAGAGCCTTTATAAGCTCCGAAACGCTTGTTTTTTCCTTTGCCTGTTCAACGCGGACACGCGTTGAGGCGAGAATTTTATCCATAAACATAGCTTTTGTTCCTTATTTTGCCGCCAATTCGCGCGTTTTTGCAATCAGCTCGTCAAGCTTTGCCTTTGCCGCGCCGCTGTCGATTGTTTCTTCTGCAAGCTTTACGCCCTCGGCGATTGATTTCGTCCTGCCGCCGATATATAATCCCGCCGCCGCATTAAGCACGACAATATCACGCTTCGCGCCTTTTTTGCCGTCAAAAATATCGCGCGTGATTTTCGCGTTTTCCGCCGCGTCACCGCCCTTTAAATCGGCAAAATCGGCGTACGGTATGCCGTAATCGGCGGGGTCAATCCTGTATTCCGTGATTTTCCCGTCTTTTATTTCATTTACAAGCGTTGTTGTTGTGGTTGTAATCTCGTCCATGCCGTCGCCGCCGTGGACTATGAGCGCATCTTTAACGCCCATTGCCTTCATAACCTCCGCAAATACGGGAACCGCCGCGTCGTCAAACACGCCGATAACCTGCTTTGTCGAGCCCGACGGGTTGGACAGAGGGCCGAGCACATTGAAAATTGTTCTTATGCCGAGCTCTTTTCGCACGCCCGCGACATTTTTCATCGCCTTGTGGAACTTCTGCGCCATCATAAAGCCGACGCCTATGTCATTTATACATTCGCTTACCTGCTCGGGTTCAAGCATAATCTCAACACCCAAAGCCTCCAGCAAATCAGCCGCGCCGCTCTTTGACGAAGACGCTCTGTTTCCGTGCTTTGCTACCGTTACGCCTGCCGCGGCGCAAACTATCATCGCGGTTGTGGAAATATTAAACGTGTTCGTTCCGTCGCCGCCCGTACCGACAAAATCAATATAATCGGCTGTGTTTAAATTTACCTTTCCCGCCTTTGATTTCATCATTTCCGCGCAGCCCGCAATTTCGTCAACTGTTTCACCCTTTGCCCGAAGCGCCGTCAAAAATCCTGCCATTTCAACCTCGGATGCCTTGCCCTCGAGCATTAAATCCATGGCGTGCGCCGCCTCTTCACGCGTCAAATTCTCACGCGCAGCAGCTTTTTTTATAAGTTCTTTCATTTCTTTTCCTCCTCTAATCTCTTAAATCTCAGCTCGTCTAAACTGCTCTCGTTTATTCTATCATATACCGCCGTAAATTTCAAGGTCGGCAGTAAATTTTTTTTCAAAAAAAGAGATACAAAAAACAAGCCTCAACAAAAAAACCGAACGCCAAAGACGCTCGGTTTTTTTTCTGTTGGGGGGTTACATATCTTGTTTGTTATTGTTCTTCTTGTTTTCGGTCTGATTGTTTTTCTTGTTGTCTGTCTGGTTATTGTCCTTCTTGTTCTGCTTCTGGTTCTGGTTGTTATTGTATTCGTTGTTCATGCTTTCTCCTCCCTTCTCTGATTTTATTATTGACATTTATGAAAAATATTATACAAAATCCTTTATTTTGCTTATTTTTACTTGAATTTTCAGCAAAAAAATGTTATACTGTATATTAGTAATATTTGATTAGAGGATAAACATGATAACAAAAATATGGAAATACAGAAACAAAGCGTTAAAACAAGAAACAATCAATGAAGTTTCGGCAAAATACAAGCTGCCGAGGGTAATTTCCACCGTACTTTTGAACAGGGGCGTTGACGTAAACGATTTCGGCGCATTCCTGCAAAAGCCGATGAAAGACATAAAAAATCCCATGCTTCTCCCCGACATGGAAAAAGCGGCTGAACGAACGGTAGCCGCACTGAAAAACAAAGAAAAAATCGTAATTTACGGCGACTATGACGTGGACGGAATTACCTCGACCGCGCTTTTACAGGAATTTCTGTCGTCGCTCGGCGCGGACGTCAGCTACTATATTCCCGACCGAAAGGACGAGGGCTACGGCATAAACATAATGGCTGTAAACAAGCTGTTTAAGCAAGGGACAAAGCTTCTGATAACGGTTGACTGCGGAATTACTGCCATAGGCGAAGTGGAGTTCGCGTCCCTGCAGGGCATGGACGTGATAATAACCGACCACCATACCTGCAAGGAAAGACTTCCCGAAGCGGCGAAGGCTATAGTAAACGCGAAGCGTCCCGACTGCGATTACCCGTTTGACGGGCTCGCGGGCGTGGGAGTGGCGTTTAAGCTTATGCTTGCGGTCGTAATGAAGCTCGGGCTCAACACAACGGAATATTTCAACAAATACGCCGACATTGCGGCAATAGGTACAATAGCCGACGTGGTTCCGCTGCTTGACGAAAACAGAATAATAGTTGACAGGGGAATAAAATGGCTGTCAAAATCAATGCGCCCGGGAATACGGGCAATATTGGAGGTTTCGGGCTCGCTTAACCGCCCCGTCAACTCCTCGGCAATCGCGTTTTCAATTGCGCCGCGAATGAACGCTGCAGGCAGGCTCGGAACAGCCGCCACGGCAGTTGAGCTTTTGCTCACGCGCGACGAAAACAAGGCGCGCAAAATCGCGCTGGAGCTTGACGCGGAAAACAAGGAGCGTCAGGCAACGGAACAGCAGATTTATTCCGAGGCGCTTGAAATAATCGCGAACGACCCGAATTTCGAGAAGAAAAAAGTAATCGTGCTTTCAAAAGAGGGCTGGCATCAGGGCGTAATAGGAATTGTCGCGTCGCGCATAAGCGACATGTATTATAAGCCGTGCATACTGATTTCGTATCATAACGGTATCGGCAAGGGCTCGGGAAGAAGTATCCCCGAATTTAATCTGTTTGACGCTCTGACGCACTGCGAACAGTATCTTACCGACTTCGGCGGTCATGCGGTCGCGGCGGGACTTAACATCAATATGTCCGATATTGACGCGTTTACAAAGGAAATAAACAAGCTTGCCGACGAGGTTTTAACCGAAGAAGATATGGCAAGGAAAATTGAAATAGACTGTCCTCTTTCGGAAAAAAGCGTTACGGTACAAAACGCAAAAATGCTGTCGCAGCTTGAACCGTTCGGAATGAACAACAGCAAGCCCGTGTTTTCAATCAGCGGCGCGGCGGTTGTATACATTTCCGCCGTCGGTACGGACGGCAAGCATCTGCGGCTCAGAATTGAAAAAAACGGGACATATATAAACTGCATAGGCTTTTCAATGGGCGCTTATGCGGAAACGCTTCACAAGGGAAGCGTCATAGATATAGCGTTCTCAATGGATATTAACGTATATCAGGGAACG
The DNA here is from genome assembly GCA_964496015.1 of uncultured Lachnospiraceae bacterium. Classification (GTDB taxonomy): domain Bacteria; phylum Bacillota; class Clostridia; order UBA1381; family UBA1381; genus JALEPO01. The sequence continues at coordinate 13,440 of CAZBXN010000006.1, forward strand.
GAAAGCGCGCAGCTTGTGTTAAAGGACATCAAGCCCGCAAAATAAATTATGAAAGGAGCGTAAGTTATGGAACAATACTCTATTTTAGAGCCTGAAAAAATACCGCAGCACGCTGATGAAACTGACGGTCTTATAAATAAAATAACGGAGATGGTAAAGAGCTACAGTCCCTCCGCGAACACGGACATGATTTATGTCGCCTACCGTCTTGCAAAAGCCGCTCACAGTCACCAGTTCCGCAGAAGCGGCGCCCCGTATATCGAGCACCCCGTGCAAATCGCATATATCGCGGCGCAATTATCGCTTGACGCGACGGCAATTTCAGCGGCTCTCTTACATGACGTTGTAGAGGATACTCCATACACTTATGACGATATAAAAACGCTGTTCGGCGAAACGGTTGCCGAACTTGTAAACGGCGTTACAAAGCTGAGACAGATAAAGTACACAACGCGCGAGGAAGCGCAGGTCGAAAACCTGCGTAAAATGTTCTTCGCAATGTCAAAGGACATACGCGTTATCGTAATCAAGCTTATAGACAGGCTGCATAACATGCGTACATTGAATTTTATGCCGCCTCAGAAACAGCTTTTAATATCAAAGGAAACGCTTGACGTCTACGCGCCGCTCGCTCACCGTCTCGGTATGTCGAAGATTAAAATTGAGCTTGAGGATTTGGCGCTTAAATACCTCGACCCCGTGGCTTACGAGGAAATAACGCAGAGTATAAACCAGAAAAAGAGCGAGCGCGAGGAATTTATAAAAGAAATAATATCCGTTTTCCGCGAAAAGCTCGAAACTATGGGAATAAAAGGTCAGGTTACGGGCAGGGCGAAGCATTTCTACAGCATTTTCAGAAAAATGTACACGCAGAACAAAACGATTGACGAGCTTTACGACCTGTTCGCCGTCCGTATTATAGTCGATACCGTTGCGGACTGCTACGCGGTGCTCGGTATGGTACACGATTTATACACGCCCGTCCCTATGCGGTTTAAGGACTACATAGCGATGCCGAAGCCTAATATGTACCAGTCACTTCATACCACGGTTATCGACCCGAACGGTACGCCGTTTGAAATCCAGATACGCACATGGGAAATGCACAAGGTCGCCGAAGAAGGTATCGCGGCGCATTGGAAATACAAAGAGGGTATCACGGGCAAAACCGACATGGACGGAAAGCTCGAATGGGTTCGACAGCTTCTCGACACGCAGCAGAACATAATCGACACCGACGATTTCTATAACACGCTGAAATTCGACCTTTTCGCCGACGAGGTTTTCGTGTTTACGCCACAGGGCAAGGTTATATCCCTCCCTGCCGAAAGCACTGTTATCGACTTCGCGTTTGCAATTCATTCGCAGGTCGGCTATAAGATGAGCGGCGCGAAGGTAAACGGAAAGATTGTTCCCAACAACTACGTTATCCAAAACGGAGAAATCGTTGAAATACTTACCGCAAATACTCACGGTCCAAGCCGCGACTGGCTCAAAATCTGCAAAACCTCGCAGGCGAAAAACAAAATAAATCAATGGTTTAAGCGCGAGCGCAGGGACGAAAACATAGAACACGGCAAGGAGCTTATCGAGCGCGAGTTACGGCGTCTCGGCAACACCCACGCGCAGCTGTTCCGCCCCGAATGGACGGAGAGCATGACGCGCCGATACGGCTTCCAGACGCTTGATGATTTATACGCGAGCGTCGGCTACGGCGGACTGACGGCGCAGAAAGTAGTCGTAAGGCTTCGCGATAACTGGCTCAAAGAGCAAAAGGAGCTTGAAAAGCAGAAAAAGCTGGAGCTTATATACAACGAGGAGAGCAACACGGTTGAGGCAGAGCCGACAAACCGTCATGCTTCAAGCAAGGGTATTGTCGTAAAGGATATTGACAACTGTCTTGTACGTCTGGCTGGCTGCTGCAATCCCGTAGCGGGCGACCCGATTGTCGGATTTATTACAAAAGGCAGGGGCGTGAGCGTTCACCGCGCCGATTGTCCGAATATGAATCCGAAGAATATGCCCGACGAGGACAAAGGGCGGTTTATAGAGGTTTGGTGGGACGCAGACCGCAGCACGTCATATATTGCAAACCTTCAGGTTGAGGCTCAGGACAGGGACGGCATGCTGATGGAAATTACAAACATTCTGTCAACGCTTAAAATCCCCTTTAAGTCCGTAAACGCATACGTCACAAAAAAGGGCGTCGCGGTAATTCAGCTCGGAGTGGAAATAAGGAACACATCGGATTTGGCACTGCTTAAAAAGAAAATCGTACAGCTTCACGGCGTCACGTCGGTAACAAGATTACAGAATTAAGGAAAGTTTTATGGAAAAAATATCAACAAACATCAAAACCGAATATATCAAGCTTGACCAGCTTTTAAAATTCACCGCCGTGGCAGAGTCGGGCGCGGACGCAAAGGACATGGTTTTAAGCGATATGGTTCTTGTAAACGGCGAACCGTGCGCCATGCGCGGTAAAAAAATCCGAGAGGGCGACACCGTAACAGTTCTTTTTGAGGACGAAACGGTTGAGATAAGCGTGGAGGCTGAATAATGTATATTTCGTCAGTCGAGCTTAATAATTTCCGCAACTACACAAAGGAGAAAATCGAATTTTCCCCGCTTACAAATGTAATTTACGGCAGGAACGCGCAGGGAAAAACAAACATTTTAGAAGCTGTATATATTTTTTCCCACGGCAAAAGCCACCGCGCAAAATCCGACAGGGAGCTTATAAAATTTGACGAAGCTTTTTCAAAGCTTTCAATAAAGTTCCATGACAGTGACCGCGGCTACAGCGCGCTGATGCAGCTTACAAAAAACGGAAAAAAATCCATAAAAATCAATCATGTTCAGATTACAAAGCTCAGTATGCTGATGAATTATTTAAACGTCGTGATGTTTTCGCCCGAGGATTTGAGCATTATAAAAGGCTCGCCGGGGCTTCGCAGACGGTTTGCGGACGAGGCAATAAGCCAGTTATATCCGGGCTATCTCGTGAGCCTGATTGAATATCACAGGGCGCTGGAGCAAAAAAACAGTCTGCTGAAATCCCTGAAAGCAAACGGCAAAAAATCGGATATAACGCTTTCGGTCTGGAATGAACAGCTTGCAAAATCGGGCGCGAAAATCATGAAATACCGCGCCGAATTTACAGAGCTTCTAAACAATTACGCCTCGCAAATCCAGTCGGAAATATCGGCGGAAAAGCTATGTATAGAATACGCGCCGAGCATAAAGCGGGAGGAAATCGGCGAGGAGGAATTTTTAGAATATCTCGAAAATCATCAAAGGCGTGAAATTGAGTTCGCGTCCTCGCTTTTCGGAATACAGCGCGATGATTTGAGCGTCACGGTTGACGGAAACGAAGTGCGCACCTACGGCTCGCAGGGACAGCAGCGGACGGCGGCGCTAAGTATGAAAATCGCGCAGGCGGACTACATTCACCACATAAAAGGCGAATACCCCGTGCTGCTGCTCGACGATATAATGAGCGAGCTTGACATAAACCGCCGCTCGTATTTATCCGAAAAAATACGCGGCAAGCAGGTGCTTATCACCTGCACGGACACGGATTTAATAAAAAGCACCGACACGACAAAATTATTTCACGTCGAAAACGGCGCGGTTAAGGAAGGATAAAATGTATCTTCATATAGGAAACGACATTGTAGCAAATTCAAAGGACATTATCGGAATATTTGACATGGATAATACTACCGTATTACGGCAGGGCAGGCAATTCCTGCCAAAAGCCGAAAAACGCGGTATTATAATAAATGCTGCAGATGATTTACCAAAATCATATGTGGTAACGCACCGCAAAAACAAATCGCGGGTTTATATAGCCTCGGTTTCAACGCAGGTGTTATCAAAGCGTTTAAAAACGTCAAAAATATCAATATACTAACAGAAACGGAGAAGAAAAATGAGTGATTTTGAAAAAACAGAAACAACTTATGACGAAAGTCAAATCCAGGTATTGGAGGGTCTGGACGCCGTAAGAAAGCGTCCCGGTATGTATATCGGTTCTACCTCATCAGCAGGACTTCATCATCTTGTTTATGAAATTGTGGATAACTCCATAGATGAAGCATTGGCGGGATATTGTACCGAAATCAATGTTATAATCAATCCCGACAATTCCGTAACCGTTACGGATAACGGACGCGGTATTCCCGTAGGCATTCACCCTCAGCAGGGCATTCCGACGGTTGAAGTCGTGCTTACAATCCTTCACGCCGGCGGTAAATTCGGCGGCGGCGGATACAAGGTATCAGGCGGTCTGCACGGCGTTGGTTCATCTGTCGTAAACGCGCTTTCCGAGCGTCTTGAAGTTGAGGTTTCAGACGGCGAGCACATTCACTATCAAAGCTATGAGCGCGGCGTTCCGACATGTAAATTAAAGGTTATCGGCGATACTGACAAAACAGGAACAAAAATCACATTTAAGCCCGACCCCGAGATTTTCGAGGTTCTTGAATTTGATTATGATGTTCTTTTGAAGCGTTTGCGTGAGCAGGCATTTCTAAATAAGGGCGTAAAAATCATATTCACCGATATGCGAAGCGAAGAGCCAAAGCCCGTAACGCTTCACGCAGAGGGCGGCATCAAAGAATTTGTAAAATATCTTAACAAAAACAAAGACGCAATACATGATGAGATTATCTATATGGAAGCGGAACGCTCCGATATGGAGGTTGAAATCGCAATGCAGTACACCACGTCATATTCGGAAACAATGCTGAGCTTTGCAAACAACATTCACACCAATGACGGCGGAACACATGAAACAGGCTTCAAATCAGGTCTTACGCGCGTAATCAATGATTATGCAAGAAAGTATAAGCTGCTTAAAGAAAAAGACCCGAATTTATCGGGAGAGGACACTCGTGAAGGCTTAACAGTTGTTATAAGCGTCAAGGTAATGGAGGCGCAATTTGAGGGTCAGACAAAGGCAAAACTCGGTAACAGTGAGGCGCGCGCACTTGTTGAGGGCGCGCTGAACGACAAGCTCGAGGCATTCCTTGAAGAAAACCCGAAAATCGCAAAGGCTATTATAGAGAAAACTCTTACCGCATCACGCGCAAGAGAAGCCGCGAAGAGAGCAAGAGAAGCATCGCGTAAAAATTCGGCTGCGTCCAATTCCTCCCTGCTCGGCAAGCTTGCAAAATGCACAGATGAAGGCGCAGATTACGCTGAGCTGTTTATTGTCGAGGGCGATAGCGCCGGCGGCAGCGCAAAGCAAGGCAGAAACAGACGTTTTCAGGCAATTTTACCGCTTTGGGGTAAAATGCTTAATGTCGAGAAATCCAGAATTGACAAGGTATATTCAAATGAAAAGCTTTTGCCGATTATTCAGGCTCTTGGCGCAGGTATCGGCGAGGATCTTGATTTAACAAATTTAAAATACGGAAAAATCATTATTATGGCAGATGCCGATGTCGACGGTGCGCATATCAGAACGCTGCTTCTGACATTCTTCTTCCGCTATATGCGTCCGCTTATCGAAGAGGGACATGTATATCTTGCGCAGCCGCCGCTGTATAAGGTATTCAAGGGCAAGAACAAGAACCTTGTCGAGCATTTCGCATTTGACGAAAACGAGCGCGACAGGCTGATAGCGGAGCTCGGTCAGGGCGCGAAGGTTCAGCGTTACAAAGGTCTTGGTGAAATGGACCCGTCGGAGCTTAAGGAAACTACCATGGACCCCGAAAAGCGCACACTGCTGAAAGTTGAGCTTGAGGACGCAATTATGGCAGACCAGATATTCACAATCCTCATGGGCGATAAGGTTGAACCGCGCCGCGAATTTATCGAGGATAACGCAAAATATGTTGCAAACCTTGACTTCTGATTTACAATGTTAATAAAGCATAAAAAAATCCGTACACTTTCAAAAGTGTACGGATTTTTTTATCTGTTTTTTACGCTTCCGTATCGCTTACATCTTCAATCTTGATGTTGCTTATAACGTCCTCGTTTTCTTCCGTTTCAATGCCGAGTTCTTTTGCCTTTGCTTCGATTGCTTCCTCCTGCTTGTTCGCCTGGAGTCTTGATTTTATTGTTGTCTTGTTTTCGTCATAATACTTCTTGAACAGCTCGTCGCCCTCTTTAAGCTCCAATCTCTGGATAACATGATAGCCGAAGCTTGACTTACAGATTACAAATTCACCGGGCTTAACCGATTTTACGGCATCCTCAAATTCCGAAACCATCTCATTGTCGGTGAAAATATAGCCGTCCTTATTTGACTCCATACCGGGGTCTTTGCCGTATTCCTTTACAAGGTCGTCAAAGTTTGCTCCGTTCTTCGCCTTTTCGAGCACCTCATTTGCCGTTTCCTCAGCCTTTTTCATGCCCTCTTCGTCCAAATCCTCGCCCGTTGTATCGTCGGTTGTCGGGATAAGCACATGCTTTGCGCGCATATAATCTTCCTTAAAGCTTTGATAAACCTCGTCATCCGTAGGCTCGGCAATATCAAGCTTTTCCGTTATTAAATCCGAATATGCCGATGATAACGCTATAGTCATAAGGAAATCATCGTCAAGCCCGTACTTCGATAAAATCTTATCGCCCGCTTTTTTTCCGCCGTTGCTTGACTTAAACTGCGCAAGCATCTGCTTTGCGGCTGTTTTGTCGTCCTCAGTTACCTCTAAATCCATTTTATCGGCTATTTCCTTCAGCATAAAATTATTCTTCAAAATTTCCGCCGCATTTTCCGCCTTGCCGTTATTCATAAGATATTGCGCGACAAATTTAATTCCGTTCTCGGTAATATTGCTGTCGCCTACCTTTACCGCCGTTTTTCCCGCCGAGCAGCCGCTCAGAAGCAGTGCGCCCGCGATTGACGCAATCAATAGATTTTTAATTTTCATGTTTTTTACTTTCCTTTCTGTATAAGTAATTCCAAATCTTAGTATATCCCTTTTTTATAAAAATGTCAATATGGAAAAGGCAGTAAAAAAACTTAATTTTTTACTGCCTTTAAAAATTATCGGGAACGGGCTCGCCGAAAACCGGCAGACCGTTTTCATCATATTCAAATACTTTCGCTCTCGCGTGGCGGTTCGGGTCATGCAGAGGGTCGCCCGATATTTCCTTATAATTGCGGCTGTGATAAATAATCACGTCCCTCCCGCCGTCCGTCGTGAAGCTGTTATGCCCGGGTCCGTACTGGCTGTTGCTTTCGCTCGTCTTAAACACGGGCTTGACGCTTTTATGCCACGACGCCGTATCAAGCAAATCCGCGTCCGCGTCAGCCCAAACCATTCCCATGCAGTAACGGTGTCCCGTATCCGAAGCGGAATAAGTAATAATCACCTTGTTGTTTCTTATTAAAACCGCAGGACCCTCGTTTACTTTAAAGCCCTGCATTTCCCAGTCATATTCGGGCTTTGTAAGCATTACGGGCTTGCTGTCCAATTCGTGCGGATTTTTCATTGAGGCAATAAATATACAGGAGCCTTCTTCCTCCTCCGCCTTCTGCGCCCACGAAACATACTGTTTTCCCTTATGTATAAAGCTCGTCATATCAAGCGAAAAGCTTTCATATCCTACATTTACCCGACCAAGCTCCGTCCACTTGCCTATAATCGGATTTTCGTCGGTACACGTCATAACATACGGACGAATTGCCCATATATCGTCCCTGGTACTCGCCGTATAATAAATATACCATGCCCCGTCAATATAGTGGATTTCGGGCGCCCAGATATAGCCGCTCTGAGGACCGTCAAAATGGCGTTTCCATATAATATGCGAGTTCGCCGTCAAAAGTCCGTTAAGCGTTTTGGAGCGTCTTAGCTCAATGCCGTCATACTGCGGAATTGAACCCGTAAAATAATAATATCCGTCCGTATGCCTGTAGCACCACGGGTCTGCCCTCTGATATACCAGCGGACTGTTGTATTTTTGTTCCTCGTCCATTGTTATCTGCCTTTCGTTTTTTCAAACTACAAGTAATAATACCATTATAGACAGCGTTTTTCAAGTGTTTTTTGAATTTTATTTCAACTTTTGACAACCATTGTTATCTATGACGAAATTATCGGGATAAATAAGCTCCGAAACTGTCGCAAATTCATAATTTTTACTCAGATTTTCAAGGATTTGCGGCAATATTTCCGCGGTGTTTTTTGTGCCGTTGTGCAGAAGAATTATATCTCCCGCTTCCGTTTTCGGCACAACGCGGTTATATATTTCCTCTCCCGAGGCGTCGCCGTAATCAATTCCGTCCACCGACCACTGTATATATGTATTGCCGATACTTTCGGCAGCCTTAACGACCGTGTTGTTGTACGCCCCCGACGGTGCGCGCATCAGCACCGCGTCCTTACCTGTAATTTTCTTTATAACGGCGTTGCTTCTTTTTAAATCAGCGCAGATTTTATCCGCTGCCATTGTTGAATAATCGTCATGATTATACGAATGATTTCCTATTTCATGTCCCCTCTGGCTTATCTTTTTGAGGCTTTCGCTGTATTTTTCCGCCCATGTTCCCAGCACGAAAAAAGTCGCCTTGCAGTTGTATTTATCGAGCGTGTTGAGAATTTCGTCAATGTCGTCGTCATTCCACGCGCAGTCAAAGGTCAGCGCGATTTTACTGTCGCTTCTCTCCACACTGTAAATCGGGATTTCCCTGCCGTTTACATTAAACACGGTTACAGTCCTGTTTATCCAAAAGCACGCAATCGGTATTATAATTACTGCCGCAAGCGCGGCTATAAGATATTTTCCTTTTATTACTATGCACCTCAATTAAAAGCCCTCCTAAAATGTTTATCATTACATTTTATTCGGGAAAGCCTACTTGTATTACAAAAGATATGAAGGCATACTGTTTTTTTCTTTCCTCTTAGGTTTAGTGTCCCCTGTACTGTCCGCCGTCTTTTCGTTCGTTTTAGTGTCCCTTTTTGGTTTTGCCGCCTTTTTTGCGGCTTGCTTTTTAGTGTCCCTTTTAGGCTTCGGCGTTTCGGGGGAATTAAGCGATTTTATGTATTCCTGCTTTTCCGTTTCGCTTTCAATCGGCTCGCTTTTAAAGCGTCCCGCAAACAGTTTGCCCGTCAGGTCGTATTTTTTGTTGTAATATCTTGCATAGCTTATAACAAGCGGCTTCATTGTCATGGAAATCCCCTTCGGCGTTTCCTTTGCGACAAACCGTATCTCTTTATCGGAAAGAGCAGCCGCATATACCTCGCCGCCCTCAAAATAATTGCCGAGCATTTCCAAGAATTTCTTCTCGTCGTCATTGTCGCGAAACAGCCTTTCACCTCTTAATGCAATATAATACATTCCCGTGCCGCTTATTTTTCTCGCTTCTCTTGCCATTTGTATCACCTCTTAATATATTATACCACAGATTTGCGGGGGACACTAAAACATTTTCATTACATTTTAAAGACAGCGTTGTAATATACTCCGCTTTGTCCGAATAAAAATAGTACAAAATACAAGACGGAAAGGAAAATACGTTATGGAAACATACCACAATTTAACAGCCACGGAAACCGCCGAAAAGCTCGGAAGCGACGTAAAAAACGGTATTACCGCCTCCGAAGCGAAAAAGCGGCTTGCCAAAAACGGAAGAAACGAGCTAAAGGAAAAGAAGAAAAAGGGAGTTATCCGAAAATTTTTCGAGCAATTCAACGATTTTATGATAATAATTCTGCTTACCGCCGCGGCGGTTTCTTTTGTGACGTCAATTTTGCAGGGTGACGCGGATATAACGGAGCCTGTAATTATTCTTGCCATTGTAGTTTTAAACGCGCTTATCGGAGTAATTCAGGAAAACCGCGCCGAAAAAAGCCTTGAACAGCTGAAAAAATTGTCAAGCCCGCATGCCGTTGTAATAAGGGACGGCAAGGAGCTTACAATAGACGCTTCAGAAGTTGTAACGGGCGATTTGGTAAAACTGCGCGCGGGAAATCTTGTTCCTGCCGATTGCAGGATTGTCGAATGCAGCAACCTCACGGTTGACGAGTCCGCTCTTACGGGCGAGTCTGCGGAGGCGCAAAAGGACGCGTCCGCCGTATTTGACGAATTGACGCCGCTTGGCGACAGAAAGAACATGATTATGTCGTCAACCTTCATAACAGGCGGAAAAGTTACCGCAATAGCCGTAAAAACAGGCATGGATACCGAGGTCGGACGCATCGCGTCAATGCTCATAGACAACGAAACGCCGCAGACGCCGCTGCAAAAAAAGCTTTCCGATACGGGAAAAACTCTCGGAATTGCCGCGCTTTTAATCTGCTGCGTAATTTTTGCGATAGGTCTTTTTAAACATTTGCCTCCGTTTGATATGTTCATGACCTCCGTTTCCCTCGCCGTTGCGGCAATTCCCGAGGGACTGCCCGCCATTGTCACCATAATGCTCGCCATAGGGCTTATCAGAATGTCTAAGCACCACGCTATTGTAAGAAATCTGCCGTCCGTTGAAACGCTCGGAAGCGCGTCGGTAATCTGCTCCGACAAAACGGGAACTCTCACCGAAAACAAAATGGAGGTCGCAGGCGTTTCCGCAGCGGACGAAAAGCTTACCGTAAGGCTCGGCGCAATGTGCTGCGACGCAAATTCCGCAAATCCGACCGAAAACGCCGTTCTGCGCTTTGCGGAAAATAAAAAAATCGCAAAATCCGCGCTTGACAAAAAGTATCCGCGCTGCGCGGAAATACCGTTTGACTCCTCCAGAAAGCGCATGACTACCGTCCACAGGACATCAAGCGGCTTTAAAACGGTAACAAAAGGCGCGGTGGAATACATTCTTCCCTTATGCGCGAAGGTGTATAACGGTCATGACACCGTTAATCTCACGCAATCCGCCCGAAAAAAAATCCTTGCCGAAAACAAGCGTCTGGCGGAGGAAGGACTGCGCGTTATAGCCGTGTCTTACCGTGACGACACCTCAAAATCAGCCAAGCCGTCCGAAAAAGGCATGATTTTCACGGGACTTATCGCGCTTCAGGACCCGCCGCGCAAGGAGGTTACAGGCGCGGTCAAGACCTGCAAGCGGGCGGGAATACGCCCGATTATGATTACGGGCGACCACGCCGAAACGGCGTTTACAATTGCAAGGCAGACAGGAATTGCCTCCGACCCCGCCGCCGTAATAACAGGCGCGGAGCTTGACAGGCTAAACGACGAAGAACTGATGACGGAGGTCAAAAAACGCAGCGTGTTCGCGCGCGTAACACCCGAGCACAAGGTACGCATTGTCAAGGCGTTTCAGGCAAACGGCGATATAACCGCAATGACGGGCGACGGCGTGAACGACGCTCCCGCGCTCAAAGCCGCCGACATCGGGTGCAGCATGGGTATCGCGGGAACGGACGTGGCAAAATCAGCGTCAGACATGGTGCTGACAAACGACAATTTTGCGACTATCGTCTATGCCGTCCGCGAGGGGCGCGGGATTTTCGCGAACATAAAAAAAGCCGTCAAATTCCTGCTGTCAAGCAACATAGGCGAAATTCTGACGGTGTTCTCGGGGCTGCTTCTGAGCGGCATGCCGCCGCTTTCGGCTATACAGCTTTTATGGGTAAATCTCGTGACCGACTCACTGCCAGCAATCGCTCTCGGACTTGACCCCGTGGAGGACGACATTATGGAAAATCCGCCGTTAAGTCCCAAAAAAGGACTGTTTTCGGGCGGATTATGGTCGTCAATTATAATAGAAGGGCTTATGATAGGCGCGCTCGCGCTGCTTACATATTCAATAGGAATAAACGTGTTCGGCGACATGGCTAAGGGCGGCACAATGGCGTTTGCGGTATTGAGCATTTCCCAGCTTGTTCACGCGTTCAATATGCGCAGCGAAAAATCGGTTATAAAAGCGGGACTGTTCAAAAATCCGTATCTTGTCCTGTCGCTCGTATGCGGTCTTTTGCTTGAAGTAAGCGTCATTATGATACCGCAGCTTGCGTCCGTTTTCGGCGTCACGCCGTTAAATGCGGCTGAATGGACGGTCGTAGCGGTTATGTCGGTTCTGCCGCTTGTAATCGTGGAGCTTCAAAAGCTGTTTTCAAGTATTTTCAGCCGCGGTGAGGAGTAATCTCCTCCCCCGCCTTTCCGATAATTTGCGGCAGATATTTCTGCCGCCTTTTTTTATCCGTTAAAATAACGGCGGCAAAGGCGGCGGCTAAAAATACAAACGACGCGATAATTCCCGCCGTTTCGCTTTTGACCGCTCCCAAGAAATATCCCGCAATCATTGCGATAAGCGGCAGAATATACGCTAAAAACGCCGCGCTCATGACCCTGTTGTCGGCAGTTTCGATTATTACCGTATCGCCTGCCGCCGCATTTGCCGTATTTTTCGCCTCCGCGAGCATTTCCTTATTTTGGCAAAGCCCGCAGGACGCGCAGTTTTCCCCGCACGCGGAGCTTCGTATAATTTTTACCGTTGCGGTATTTCCGCGCACTTCCTCGACAATTCCCGTCTGCCGCATATGCTTCCCTCCGAAAAATTTATTGTAAATTCATTATACGGCAAAATTCAAATATTTTCAAGACGTAAAATTCAATGGAATTTGTTACTTTTTTCTACAAAACGCTTGACTACAAGCAAAAACTTTGTTAAAATTATAGCATATAGTTTAATTACAGAAACATATTTTTAGGAGGCAATACATAATGAAAAAACTGATGCTCGGAAACGAGGCTGTCGCGCGCGGCGCTTATGAAGCCGGCGTAAGCGTAGTTTCCTCATATCCCGGTACACCGAGTACCGAGATAACGGAAAACATTGTAAAATATGACGACATCTATGTCGAATGGGCGCCGAACGAAAAGGTTGCCTGCGAGGTCGCGGTAGGCGCGTCAATCGCCGGAGCGAGAAGTATGTCGTGTATGAAGCACGTCGGCTTAAACGTAATGGCTGACCCCGTCTTTACGGCGAGCTATACGGGCGTAAACGGCGGTCTTGTGCTATGCGTGGCGGACGACCAAGGAATGCACTCGTCGCAGAACGAGCAGGATTCGCGCCACTATGCAAAGGCTTCAAAAATACTTATGCTTGAGCCGTCGGACAGCGGCGAATGTAAGGACTTCACAAAGAAAGCATACGAATTATCGGAACAATTCGATACGCCCGTATTTTTGCGTCTTTCAACAAGAGTTTCGCACTCGCAGAGCCTTGTTGAGGAGGAAGAAAAGAAGAATGTGCCGTTGAAGGATTACGACAAAAATCCGCAGAAGTATGTAATGATGCCCGGTAATGCGATTAAGCGTCATGTCATAGTTGAGGACAGAATAAAGGCGCTTAAAGAAATGGCAGAAACCTCGGAGCTTAACGCAATCGAGAAAAACGGCTCGAAAATCGGCGTTATTTCGGCAGGTATCGCGTATATGTACGCGAAAGAGGCTTTGGGCGATAAGGTTGACTATTTAAAGCTCGGCATAATTTACCCGCTGCCCGAAAAGAAAATTCAGGAGTTTGCAAAAAACTACGATAAGGTATTCGTAATAGAGGAGCTTGACCCCGTAATAGAGGAATTCTGCAAGAGCGTCGGAGTTGACGCCATTGGCAAGGACGTATTTACACTGCTCGGCGAATACACGCCCGCTATGATTAAAAAGGCGGTGCTTGGCGAGGACGCGTACCCGTTTGACACGGTTGACGAAACTATTCCCGTCCGTCCGCCCGTTATGTGCGCGGGCTGTCCGCACAGAGGCACGTTTTATGTGCTCAAAAAGCTCGGTCTTATTGTTTCGGGCGACATTGGCTGCTATACATTAGGCGCAACGCCTCCGCTAAAGAGCGTTGACACAACAATCTGCATGGGCGCGTCAGTAAGCGCGGCGCACGGCATGGCAAAGGCGAGAGGCAAGGAATTTAATAAGAAGCTTGTTTCCGTAATCGGCGACTCGACCTTTATGCACTCGGGCATTACGGGACTTGTGGATATTGTTTACAATAAGGGCAATAACACGGTTATTATTCTCGACAATTCAATCACGGGCATGACGGGACATCAGGACAACCCGACGACAGGCTATACAATCCGCAAGGAAGAAACTAAGCAGGTAAATCTTATCACGCTTTGCAAGGCGATTGGTATTGAACACG
>CAZBXN010000007.1:0-25641 GCA_964496015.1 uncultured Lachnospiraceae bacterium
CTATACCGTTACTGTCAAAATGTGAAACCAAAATAGTTTGAAAGCCGATGCAGCCGTCATTTATATCAAACATGGTTTTTATTTCATCAATACGGTTATTTGATATTGACGAAAGGAAATAGTCTTTAAGAAAAAATTTGCAATTTGAAAAATCTGTAAGTAATTGTTCATATTGATTGCGTTCGATATTCTCATCTTCTATTTTATTTTTTGCTTCAAGAACGGTATCAAGCAATATTTTTTGATTTATAGGCTTTAAAATAAAAGCGAATGCTTTATAGCTTATGGCTTTTTGCGCGTATTCAAATTTATCGTGCGCGGTGAGAAATATGATTTTTATATTAGGGAAACGGTAGGTTAGTTCATTTGCAAGAGTAAATCCGTTTCCGTCCTCCATTTCAATATCGGTAAGGACTATATCGGGAGGCGTTTGCTTTATTTTTTCGACAGCTTCACTGCCGTTTCCTGCCGTACCGATAATCTTAATATCAATAGTTTCCCAAGGTATTTGTACTAAGCTTTCAAGACAAAGCTTTTCGTCCTCGACAATCATAAGTGTTTTCATTATCTGTTATCCTCCTTTTTATTGGCGGGAATATGTATAGTTGCCGTTATGCCGCCCATCTCGTTATATGAATAAGAAAGACCGTAGCCGGAACCGTAATATAACTGAATACGGTTATGTACGCTGTGTATTCCGTAATGGTCAATCTGATTATCAAAATCAAACGGTTCATTCACACGTTTATTCAGATAACGGATGTCTGTGATATTTTCGCCAAGTCCGTCGTCCGCAACGTCAATATAAATATCATTATCTGATTTTCTGCCCGATATAATTATGTTTCCCTGCCCGTGCTTTCCGCTGAATGCGTGAACAATACAGTTTTCAACAAGCGGCTGCAAAGTCAGATTTATTATCTGATAATCCATTATTTCCACGGGAATTTTAATATCTATTTTGAATTTATTGGAAAAACGTATATTCTGAATATTCATGTAGCTTGTTATGTGAGCAAGCTCATCGCGTATGGTACAGAAAGTATTTCCGTTATTCAGCGTCCTTGTGAAAAATGTCGCTAAAGACGAGGTCATATATTCAATATCATCAAGACTGTGTTTTCTCGCAAGAGCGCTTATGGAGTTAAGCGTATTATACAGAAAATGCGGTGAAATTTGTGAATGTATGGCTTTGAGCTCGGCTTTTTTCTGAATTTGCAAGGACTCGGATAAATCGTGTGTCAGATTATATATTCTTTCCTGCATATTGTTAAAGGAATTATATAATTGCGCTATTTCATCGTTCTGGCTATATTCAAGCATATACGGAGTATTGCCGGGGATATATCTGTCCATTTCGTTTGCAAGATGTACTATGGGCTTTGAAATGTGAGACGATATATAGTAAATCAGCAGTGCCGTTATTAAAATCAGTAAAATCGAAGTTATAATTACTGCATTGCGAAGAGGAATGGACTTTGTGAATAATTCATTCATCTTCAATGCCCCCACAATGTGAAATTCCGTACCGTTTAAGGGATAAGACATTACCATATATTTATCGTTGTTAATGCTTGTATATACAGTGTTGACCTTATTGCTTTCAATAAGCTCATAGAGGTCGCCGCTATGCGCAAACTGCTCGATAAAACTATCTTTGTACGGGTTAAGCAGATGCAGTGAATTTGTACATACAAAAATCCTGCCTGTATCTGCAAGATGCAGATTTTGCAGGGGCGCTACAAACTGAGTTGTGTCAATATCTATCTGTACTATGGCAAGAGGATTGCCTGTAAAGTTGTCTGTAAGAAGCTTTACGGCAGTAATACAGCTTCTTGACGAATAGTTATTGTCGTTGGCAATCCATTTGGGGATTGAGCCGTTTGCGAGTATTTCATTATAAAAATAATTGTTTTTAATCACGTTGTCCGAAAAAACAATTTTAGAGCTTAATGAAGCGTACTCAGGGTGATTTATGGCATACAAACGGATATTGCTTGTCTTTGTGCTGTAAATATCCGTTTCAGCCAGAATATCCTCAACGGCAGAAACATTGTACGAAGCGTGAGCGGTATTAGTATCCTTTAAGGCATCCTGAATGTTGTGATTTGCCTGCAAGGTGGTAAACATGATATTTATATCGTCAATTTGTAATTTCATGCTTTTATATGTAGACTGCATCATCTGACCGGCGTTGTGCTGAGAAATTTCCATAATGGTCTTTGCGGATTTAAAGGATATTATGCAGGTAAGTACGGTGATACATATCACTGTAATCAATACATAGGGAATAATCATTTTACGCGCAATCGACAAGTTATTATATATCCGTTTCGTTTTCATTCTTATCACCCCTGCTTTCATATTAGAATTATACTATATTTTTGTATTTATTTCAATGTGTATATATGGAAGAGTTACAGTTTTTCATACCAAGAGTTGAAGTTTTTCGCATTGTGAGTTTTTTTGGGGTATGTTAGAATTATGGTGAAATTAAATATAAGGAGAGCATAAAAATGAAGAATATACAAAAATTGGCATACAAATTAACTTGTTGTATTACGGTAATGTCGATGCTTATAATATTGCAGACGTCTGATATTGTTTTTGCCAAGAACAGCAAGATGTCGGAAAAACAATTTTCATTTTGGGTAATTTCCGATTTACATTCAGGCAGTTTTTACGGATATTTCCAGCAGCCGAAAATACGCGCCGCGCTTACGGATATTAAAGAAACAGACCCCGATACATCAGCTATAATTACAAACGGCGATAATGTCGAGTCAAATACAGACGGGTGCTGGGAACAGCTTGTAAAGGCTATTAACGATACAATCGGCAAAAGCATACCGATGTATTTCACAATCGGAAACCACGAGCTTAAAGTGGAAGAAGGCGGAACATACGATGAAGAGCTTGAACGCTATTTTAAATATACTAATTCTGTTTCAGCCGATAATACGATAGACAGTGTTTTTTATGCTCATAAAATAAACGGACAGTATTTCATTCATTTGGGAAGTCAGTCACAGGAAGAAAACGGACACGCCGACTTGCATCGGGACCAGCTTGACTGGTTAAAGGGCGCGCTCAAACGCGCGGATAAGGAGGGTGTCAGAGCATATGTGTTTATACATCAGCCGCTTAAAAATACCGTTTCGGGAACGCGTGGAGAGATAGCAGGCTATGATGTAATAGTACAGGACAGTGAGCTGAGAGAAATTTTGGACGCGCATCCCAATGTGCTGGTATTCAGCGGGGATAGTCATATCCATCTTGAGTATCCCAATCAGGCGCTTTTGGGCGGAAAAGAAAAACCGAGCTATTTTAACGATGCAGCAATAGGAAAAATGTCTGGTATTGAAAATGGTGCATGGACTGACTATGAAGGAAGTCAGGGACTTTGCGTTGAAGTGTATGCACCTAAAGCAGATGGTAACGACTGGATATTTGAAGCCATTGATTCTGCCACAGGAAATGAATACGGTCTGAATGAAAAAATCTTTAACGGTGGTTACCTGATGAGCTATGGCGAGGTCATAAAGCGTACAAGAACAGGTATAATAGTAAATAACCATGTTCCGAATGAGGATGAGAAATTGGCGGGAGAAACATTCCCGATGGATAAATGGAACCGTACAATTCCTCTTAATATTACCGATAAGGTAATTGTATATGATAAGACCAGTGATAGAATAGAGATAGATACTGCCGCCTGCATAATGCCTGGCGACCATGTGTTTACAAAGCGTATGGGAACAGATTACAGGGGAGTATTTGTATACCGCTGATAAGGAGAGCGTAATGAAAAGGGAGATATTGTTTTTCACAGTAACAGGCTGTGACGGCTTTGATTGTGTATTAAAAAGCTCGTCTGAGAGCAGCGGCGTGGGAATATATGAGTTTAATCTGTCATGGGATTTAAGCAATATAACACAGGATAGCTGCTTTAAATTCAAATGGAGTATTCCAATGACCGGATTTATGTACTGCTGGACACCTGATTGCAGGCTCGAACGCAATGTAACAATGTCATGGGAAAAACATCGCCGGTCTATGATTTCTTCCTCCGCTCCGCTTTACAGCTTTTATGACGGCAATTCGGTAAATTGCTATACATGGGCGCTTAATGAGTGCGCGAAGCTCGTGCGTTATCAAAGCGGCGTATGCGAGGAAACGGGCGAGCTGGAATGTACCTTTGAATTGCCGGTAAAACAGTACACAAACCTCAATTCCGCAGGCATTTCAATAAGAATTGACAGACGCGGTATTCCTATGTGCGAGGCTGTAAAATCAGTTTCAAAATGGTGGTCGGACGATTGCGGTATGACGCCTTCATATGTTCCGAAGGAAGCAAAGGAAAGCGTGTATTCATTCTGGTATTCGTATCATCAGAATTTATCCGCAAAGACGATTGAGGAAGAATGTAAAATAGCGAAGAGCTTAGGATTTAATGTCTGCATAGTTGACGACGGCTGGCAGACTGACGACAGCAATAAGGGATATGCTTACTGCGGCGACTGGGAAGCTGCGGTAAGCAAAATCCCCGATATGGCGGCTCATGTCAGTGCAGTACACAGCATAGGACTTAAATATATTTTATGGTACAGCGTACCGTTTATGGGACCGAAAGCTAAAAGATATAATGAATTTAAGGACATGACGCTTTGTTTTCAAAAGCGGAACAATACTGCTGTATTAGACCCGAGATATAAAAAGGTGAGGGATTACCTTATAAATATTTATAAAACCGCCCTTATTAAATGGGATTTGGACGGCTTCAAGCTTGATTTTATCGACGAATGGCGAGAGCTTGACGAGGGCATCCCCCCGTATAATTCCGATATGGATATTCCTGTTTTATATGACGCGGTTGATACGTTTATGACAGATGTTATGCGTGACTTAAAAAGTATAAAGCCCGATATAATGCTTGAATTTCGTCAGAAGTATATTGGTCCGAATATGCGTAAATACGGAAATATGTTTCGTGTGGCAGACTGCCCCGATGATATTCTGTCAAACAGGGCAGGAATTCTCGATTTGCGTATGCTTATGGGAAACAGCGCAGTTCATTCCGATATGCTGATGTGGCATAAGGAGGAAAAGCCTGAAATGGCGGCACTACAGATTATAAGCGTGATATTCGGAGTTATGCAGTATTCGCAGAGATTGGCGGAAATGTCTGAGGAAACACTGAAAATGACAAAATTCTGGACAGCATTTATGAGGGAGCATAAAGAGCTATTGCTTGACGCTCCGCTCATGTCATACGAACCGCAGTTATTGTATACTTGGGCAAAAGCAACATCAGAAAATGAATGTATAACGGTTGTTTATACTCCCGACAAGTGCGTTAAGCCTGATATGACAGATATTGTTTATATTGTAAACGGAAGTGAATCAAAACGTATTATTGCTGAAATATACGGTGAGTATTCGGTAAAAACGCTTAATTGTTTTGGCGCAACAGTAAATGAAAAAACTATTTTCACAAACGGAATTACCGAAATGGCTGTTCCGACAGGCGGAATGACAGTATTAAACAGAAGGTGATGTCAATGTTGGATAAGGTGAAAAATTACATAGAAAATAACTGGGATAAGTGCATAAAGCATAATATGCAGGACAGCGGCACTCTTATCGGTATGCCGTATCCGTATATAATTCCGTCGGTGGGACACTTTGATGAGATGTATTACTGGGATACATATTTTGCAAATAAGGGACTTATGTTAAGCGGACGGCAGGAGCAGGTAAAGTATAATACCGATAATATGCTTTATCTTGTTAATAAATACGGATTTATGCCCAACGGAAACAGAACGAACTATCTGAAAAATTCACAGCCTCCGTTTTTAAGCTGTATGGTTTATGATGTGTATAAATATTATAAAGATACCGTGTGGCTGTATTCGGCATATAATACACTTAAAATTGAATATGATTTCTGGCAGACAAAACGTATATCGGATATTGGTTTAAATCATTATGACGGCGAATTAAAGAATGAAGAAGCATATGAGGATATGGCTGAATGCTTTAAAAGACGCGCAGGCTTTATGCCCGACGTTCCGAGAAACGATATAGCAAGGCATTGTCTTACCACTTGTGAAAGCGGCTGGGACATAAATCCCCGCTGGAATTATGACGGATATAATTTTGCACCCGTTGACTTGAATTCGCTTATGTTTATGCTTGAAAGGAATATGAGCTTTTTTGCGGCTGAGTTAAAAAACGGCGAAGAAAAGATTTGGAGCAGCAGAGCAGAAAAACGGAAAAATGTAATGCTTGACAAAATGGATAACGGAAAAGGCTTGCTGCTCGATTATAATTTTGTTACGGGCAAATTGAGCGGTATTTTGTCTGCCGCGTCATTCTTTCCGTTGTTTGCCGGACTTGCAGATAAAAAACACGCTGAAGCAATTGTTAAAAATCTTTACAGGCTTGAAGCGGATTACGGTATTTTAACCTGTGAAAAGAATACGGCGAAGGGTACGTATCAGTGGGATTATCCCAACGGCTGGGCATGTCTGCAATATATAGCTGTAAATGGACTTCATAAGTACGGTTATAAAAAAGAGGCAAAAAGGATTGCTCAAAAGTATGTGCGCCTTGTTGATAAAACCTTTGACGAAACTGGCAATTTGTGGGAAAAGTATAATGTAGCCGACGGAAGTCTTGATGTGAGCAGCGAGTATGAAACGCCGCCTATGATGGGCTGGAGCGCGGGAGTATATCTTGCGGCGGATAATTATTTGAAAAGTATGAAAGGAATTTAATATGATAAATACAAGCGAGCTTGAAAAATATAAAGGTACAACGCCTATGCCCTCGGATTTTGACGAGTATTGGACAAGAGCGGTAAGGGAAATGAAAGAAACGGACATGAATGTTTCATTGACGGAGGCCGATTTTCAGTGCCCGAATGTGAAATGCTATGATTTATATTATACAGGCGTGGGCGGAGCGAGAATATATGCAAAATATCTTCGCCCCGAAAAGGTCGTGGATAAAATTCCTGCGGTTATTATATTTCACGGATATTCCGACAGCAGCGGTGATTGGTTTGATAAACTCAGCTTTGTTCAGGCGGGCTTTGCTGTTTTTTCGATGGACTGCCGCGGACAAGGAGGAAAGAGCGAGGATACAGGAGGTGTAAAGGGAAATACGCTGAATGGTCATTTTATAAGAGGGCTTGAAGATGAAAGCACGGACAAGCTGTTATTCAGGAACGTATATCTCGACGCCGCGCAGCTTGCCCAAATTGCAATAAGTACGGATATAGTAGATGAAACAAGGGTGTATGTAAATGGCGGAAGTCAGGGCGGCGCGCTTGCACTTGCATGCGCTGCGCTTGAACCGAAGATAAAAAAAGCCGCTGTTATGTACCCGTTTCTTTCAGACTTTCAGCATGTGCTGGAAGCAGGAGAAACGCGCGGAGCGTATATTGAACTCAATGAATATTTCCGGCATTTTGACCCCAGACATGAGAGAGAGGCTCAGATATTTAATAAATTGGGGTATATAGACATT
This sequence comes from uncultured Lachnospiraceae bacterium, assembly GCA_964496015.1. Lineage (GTDB taxonomy): Bacteria > Bacillota > Clostridia > UBA1381 > UBA1381 > JALEPO01. The sequence continues at coordinate 7,537 of CAZBXN010000007.1, forward strand.
AAAAATTTAGCGCATAGAATAAAGGCTGAAGTTTTGATGTTCACAGGACTTCAGGATGAAAGCTGTCCTGCTGCGGGGCAGTACGCCGTATATAATAATCTTAACTGTAAAAAGCGGCATATAATATACCCCGAACACGGACACGAGTTCTTATGCGGCGCAGCCGATATAGTATTGAAATTTTTCTTAGAGGAGTGGCAGGCATATGAATTTTAAACGTGCAGGATTGATGCTGGATTGTTCCAGAGATGCCGTAAGAACGGTTGAAACTGTAAAAAAGCTTGTTGATATTATGAGCAAAATGGGATATAACACCTTAATGCTTTATACAGAGGATACATATGAAATTAAGGAAAGACCGTATTTCGGATACCTCAGAGGCCGTTACAGCAAGGAGGAAATCAAGGAAATAGACAGCTATTGCCGCGAGCATAATATAGAGCTTATTCCGTGTATTCAGACACTTGCGCATCTCAGCAGTATGCTTAGATGGAAGGAATTTGAGGATATTACCGACTGTAACGATATTATGCTTGTCGGCGAAGAAAAGACGTATGAGCTGATAGACGATATGTTAAGAACCGTATCGGAAACATTCAGCACAGATGTTGTCCATATAGGCATGGACGAGGCATGGATGCTCGGAATGGGAAAGTATATCAAGAAAAACGGATATACAGAGCCCAAAAGGATTATGAAAGAGCATCTTGACCGAGTGGCAAAGATTGCAGAGAAATACGGATTAAATCCGCTTATCTGGAGCGATATGCTGTTTCAGGTTGACGAAAATATAGCAAATGAGATACTTCCTCCGAATGTAACACCTGTTTACTGGGATTATTATTCCATTGACAAGGCGCATTTTGACGAAAAAATAGAAGAACATAAAAAATTTAACTGTCCGTTTTGGTATGCAGGCGGTCTTTGGACGTGGAATGGTTTTGCGCCGCATAATATGTATTCAATTCGGGAATGTAAGGCGGCGGTTTCAAGCTGTGCGGAAAACGGAGTGGAAAATATATTCTTTACAATGTGGGGTGATATGGGTTCGGAATGCTCGGTATTTTCAGTGCTTCCGTCAATGTATTACGTGTCGCAGCTTGTAAAAGGTATAGATGACGAAAAGCAGATAAAGCAAGGCTTTAAGGAGCTTACAGGGATTGATTTTGACGGGTTTATGCTTCTTGATATACCCGAAATTACAAACAGCGCGGAAAATTATGATAAAATCGTAAATCCCGACAGATATACCTTATATAACGATTATTTTTTGGGAATTTACGACAGCATTATAGATGAAAGCAGAAACCAAATTTATAAAAATACGGCGCTTGGACTTGAAAAGCTTGAAAATAACGGTGATTACGGCTTTATATTCAAAACATTAAAATCACTGTGCAATGTTCTTGCGGTTAAGAATGACTTGGGAATACGTACAAGAAAGGCGTATCGGTCGGGGGATAAGGAAAGATTACGGTTACTGCTTGATGATTATCGGGAAACAGAAAATGCGCTTACTGTATTTCTTGATGATTTTAAAGCTCAGTGGCATAAGGAAAACAAGCCTTTTGGCTTTGAAAAGCATGACATGAGAATTGGCGGATTGATACAAAGAACAAAAAGCTGCCGCAAAAGACTTGCGGAGTATGTTGACGGCAAAATTGACTGTATAGAGGAACTTGAAGAACAAATTCTTGACCCATGCTGTGAAAATCCGCCCGCAAAAAGAGAAATATGGGAAAATATGTGGAACAGAACAATTTAATAATTATAACAGTAAAAAAAGGAATATATCGTTCATCTCAGAATATACGGAAATTTTTGTTACCCCTTAATAAGGCCCTCTCTCCCTCTTATTTCATGTGTTGTATAGCAACAGCAAAAACAATGAGGGGCTCGGCGCACTGAGTTGTTTTCCTAAATCCCGTGTATTCTGTGATGAGCGATATATTAACTATAAAGAGAAAATTGCGCCGAAAGGATATTTTGGGCAATGTATATGTTATATATTCATAAATTTTTTTATTGCCTCGTCTGCTTTCAGTACGGCGTTAAAGCTTTCCCGTATCTCGTCTATGGAGGGTATTGCAGGAGCGTCTGTTTCAATCATTTTTATCAGATAATCAAATTGGTCGCCGCAGGGCTTTCTGTCGCATGGGACATTTATTGTTTCGTATGTTTTTTCGGGGTATCGGTAAAATTCAATAAGGTCGCCTTCTTCGCTGTTGCTTGTCCTGTCTTTGGCATAAGTGATTTTTATTCGTCCAAGCGGACCGACAAATTCTTTTGTATCAGTTGCAGATAAGGTATTTGTCCAGCCTGCCTCATAATAGCCTATTGAATCGCCGCTTAATTTAACCGTTGCAAGACCGTAATTGTATTTGTTTTTTGGAATGTTGTCATCAACTCTTGCGCCGATACCTGAAATCTCCGTTATCTTTTCGCCTGTAAACCATTGCATAACGTCCATATAATGTACTCCGCAGTCTATAATCGGAGAGGTTTCGTTTAATAATTTTAAATATCTTTTGCTGTTCATAATGTGGTGATTTTGTACCATGCGCATTACAATAGGTTTGCCTATTGCGCCGGACTGTATAAGCTTCGCCGCTTTTTGATATGTCTTATTATGACGGAGAATATGCCCGATAAGGACTTTGCTTCCCGTGTGCGCTTTAACCGCGTTTACAAACCTTTCTCCGTCCTCTTTGTTTGTCGCAATCGGTTTTTCACAGATGACGTGTTTTTTATGCTCAAGGCACTTTTCAAGAATGGCAAGATGCAGCGATGGATAAACCGCTATAATCACAATATCCACGTTTGCGTCATTGATACATTGGTTATAGTCCGTTACAGCGCTGCCGGCGTTAAACTTTCTTTTGAAAAACTCGGCTTTTGATATATCCAAATCGCATACATATGAAATGTTCACGTTTTCCTTAAAATATATCTTTTCCACATGAGCGGCGCCCATCTGACCGCAGCCTATAAGAGCAACATTGTATTTTTTCATTATAATCACCCCGATATATAATAGTATAAATTTAATATCAATATAAATTTATCATATTTTTTTCAGAGGTGTCAACAAAATACTGAAAATACTGAAGTTTATTCTAATATATCTTAAATTTATACTAAAAATAAAGGCGGAAAGTATTTTAATTTTTCCGTATTGAACTTGGAGTCTTTCCCATTATTTTTTTAAACATTTTGGTGAAATAGTTTGAATCCGAAAATCCGCTGTACATTGCCGCTTCTGTTATGGTCATATTCGTTGATGAGATGAGTTCGGCGGCGTTTTTTATTCTGACCTCGTTTATATATTCTTTTGCGGTCATGCCGGTTGCTTCTTTAAATATATTGCAGAAATGTCCTTCGCTCAGATGTGTTAGTTTTGCAAGCTCAACAGTAGTTATTTTATCGGTAAAATGCTCGTTAATAAACTGAACGGCATTATTGATTTTGTCAAGCTTCTGAATTCTGTTCAGATATAAGTTTTCCGAAAGCATTTCCCGTGTATGATTTTGAATAAGATATGCCGCAAGCAGATTTGCATAGCCCTTGATTTCATGCTTGTATCCTGCGTTTTGTTTACGAAAACTTTCGTAAATTTTCGTAAACATTTCTGTTACTCTGCTGTCTTTAAAGGTGCGGTCAAATATTATGCGGGTGTCGTCAAAAAAGGACGGAGGCAAAATCATGCAGCCATAGCTGCATACGCCGTGCATCCCCTGATGAAGCTCGTTCCCGTTTACTATAACGCAGTCGCCGTCTGATAGTTCAATGATTTCATCAGCACATCTTATTGTCGCCGTGCCGTTGAAAATATAATGAATTTCTATATGCTCGTGCCAGTGAATAGAGAAGGTATATGGTTCGTTTGAGTAGTCAAGCAGACGAATGGGGAAGCTGCTTTTCGGTATTTTTTCGTAAAGAGTTAAATTGTTCATGTTTTTTCACCTAAAATCTTAAATTTATTCTATTAGTCCTCAAATTTGTTATAACAGTTTTGTATATCCTTATGTTATAATAAATTTAAGAAAAAGTCAAGGAGGAAAAGACTATGAAACTCGGAGTAATAATAAATCTTACGGAAAATGTGAAGGAGGATTTTTTAAAAATCAAAGCCATGGGAATTAACACCTGTCAGCTTTCCTGCTGGAAGTTGGAGCTTATGACGGATAAGGCAGCGGAAACGGTAAAGGAAATATCGGCGGAGCTTGATATGGAGATTACTGCGTTTTGGTGCGGCTGGAGCGGTCCTGCTATATGGGACTTTAAATCGGGACCGAATACACTCGGGCTTGCACCTTTGGAGTACCGTTTTATACGCATGAAGGAGCTTATAAGCGGTTTGGATTTTGCGAAGAAGATAGGCGTTAATGATGTTGTAACTCACGCGGGCTTTATCCCCGAAAATCCGTCCTCAACAGAATATCTGGGCTTGGTTGAAGCAATCCGCTATATTGCAAACCACGCAAAGGATAACGGACAGAACTTCTTATTTGAAACGGGACAGGAAACTCCTGTTACGTTAATGCGTCTTATGGCTGATGTGGGTACGGGAAACCTTGGTGTAAATCTTGACCCTGCAAATTTGCTTATGTACGGAAATGCAAACCCCGTTGACGCAGTTGAAATTTTCGGAAGATACATAAAAGGCGTTCACGGTAAGGACGGCATGTATCCGACAGACGGCTACAATCTCGGCGAGGAAAAAAGAATAGGTGACGGAAGAGTAAATTATCCGTTATTTATAGAAAAGCTGAAATCAGCCGGTTATGACGGCGCGATTACAATTGAACGCGAGATAACAGGTGAAAAGCAGCTTGAAGATATTAAGTATGCGAAAGAATATCTTGAAAAACTGATATAAGGAAGGGGACAGTAAAATGTTAAAAGCGGTACTTGCAGGCGTAGGCGGAATGGGTTCTGTGCATTTCAATGTCTATAAAAATATGAAGAACGTAGAACTCACGGCTGTGTGCGATGTGAGAAGGGATATACTAAAAGAAAAAACTGCGGGAATGAATATAAAGCTGTATTCGGATTTTAATGAGATGATAAAGGCGGAAAAGCCGGATATAGTCGATATTTGTACACCCACATATCAGCATAAGGATATGAGTATAGCGGCAATGAAAATCGGCGCGAATGTTCTGTGCGAAAAACCTATGGCATTGAGCGCGGAGGATTGCAGAGCGGTTATCAAAACGGCAGAAAAGACAGGAAAGCTGTTTATGGCTGCGCACGTTGTGCGTTTTATGAATGCGTATATTTATCTCAGAAACACTATAAAAAGCGGTAAATACGGTAAGCTTTTAAGGCTTGATATGAAGCGTGCAAGCGGAATACCGCGTTGGAGCTGGGAAAACTGGATGCTTGACAGGGAAAAGAGCGGTCATGTGGTAGTTGACATGATGATTCACGATATTGACTTTGTTCAGGATATATTCGGACTTCCGCAGGATATTAAGGGCGTGTATTATAATATGAAGAATATGACCAATTACGCCTCATTCGACTATATTTATGACGGTTTTACCGTATCGGCTGAAACTGGCTGGTATAACCCCGATGTTCCGTTTGCGGCAGGATATTTTGCACTGTTTGAAAACGGATTTGTCGAGCTTAAGGGCGCGCTTTATGACTGCGGAGAAAAGGTTGATTTTGATAATGCCAAGACAACGGGCGAAACGGACATAAATATATCTGATGTTGACGGTTACGACGCGGAGATTGCATATTTTGCAGATTGTGTAAGAAACGGAAAGACCCCCGATATGGTTACTCCCGAAAGCTCTGCGGCAAGCGTAGAGCTCGCATTAAAGACGATAGAAAAGATGATTGAAATTTGATTACTGGGTGGTTTGCATGGAACAACTATTTAAAAATTTAAACACAAACGGCGAAATCCTTGATATTCTATGCAGGGACACTAAAATTGAAAAAATCGGTAAGTTTGACGGGGACACTAAAATTGACAGCGTTGATTTTCACGGTAAACGTGCTTTTGCGGGGCTTGTAGATATTCACACGCACGGTATGGGCGGCATTGACACAATGGACGCAGAACTTGACAATCTGTCAGTACTGTATGCAAACGCAGGCACAACAACGGTATATCCCACAACCATGACCGCGCCGCATGAGGATATTGTAAAGGTGCTGACTGCACCGATTTCCGAAAACGGCGCAAAAATTGCAGGTATTCATCTTGAAGGACCATACATAAGTGAAAAACATAAGGGCGCGCAAAATGCGGACTTTATCAGACTGCCTGACATAACCGAGTTTCAGGGTTATGGTCGCGCTAAAATTATAACTCTTGCGCCCGAATTATCGGGAGCGATTGAGTATATTCAAAATACCGATATGCTTATGTGTGTCGGTCATACGGACGCGGATTATGAAATAGTCTCCCTATCGGCTGACGCCGGGGCAAGGTGTGTAACTCATGCGTTTAACGCAATGCCGCCCCTGCATCACCGTATGCCGTCTGTTATCGGCGCGGCATTTGATAAGGATATGTATATTCAGGTCATAAGCGACGGAAAGCATATTCATCCGTCGGTTATAAGAATACTGTATAAACTGTTCGGTGCAGACAGAATGATTTTAATAAGCGACAGCGTAAGAGCAACGCATATCCCCGACGGTAAATATGAGTTCGGGGGACAGGAAATGACCGTAATAAACGGCACTGCACGAATGCCTGACGGAGCATTGGCAGGAAGTACATCAACGCTTTTGGATTGTGTTAAATGCGCCATTGACTTCGGTATTCCCGAAACGGACGCGTTTAAAATGGCGAGTGAAACACCCGCAAGGCTTCTCGGCTTAAACTGCGGAAAAATTGAAGAGGGCTATGACTGTGATTTAATAGTGTTGGATGAGGACAACAATATAGATACAGTAATTATTAACGGAAAAATATTCAAGGAGTAAGGTATGGAACTGATTTTATGCAAAAACTATGATGAAATGTCAAAAAGAGCGGCGGAGCTTATTGCAGAACAGGTAAATTCAAAGCCTGACAGCGTGCTTGGTCTTGCAACGGGCGCAACGCCTGTCGGTACATACAGCCGTTTAATTGAAATGTATAAAAACAATGAGGTTGATTTTAAAGATGTCGTTTCATTTAACCTTGACGAATATTATCCGATAAGCCGTGACAATCCGCAGAGCTATTACAGCTTTATGAGAGAAAACCTGTTTAATCATATTAACATAGATTTATCAAATACACATATACCTAATGGCGAGGCGACAAACCCTACAGAGGAATGTACAAGTTATGAAAATATGGTTGAAACCCATGGGATAGATTTGCAGATACTCGGTATCGGCAGGAATGGTCATATCGGCTTTAATGAGCCGTCGGACGCGCTTAATTCGGGTACGCATTTGACAAACCTTACGCAGGATACAATAGATGCAAATGCACATTTTTTTGAGGACAAGAGCAAGGTTCCGACACATGCGCTTACAATGGGAATGGCGACAATCTTTAAGGCAAAAAAAATCATACTGCTTGCAAACGGACGCTCAAAGCTGAATGCTGTAAAAGCTCTGTTTTCAGATGAGATAACAACAGACACACCTGCTACAATGCTTAAAATGCACCCCGACGTTACCGTTATATGCGATTATGACGCGTATGCCGATACAAGGATAGGTATAGACATAGGCGGTATGAGCGCAAAAGCGGGCGTAATTGAAAACAATGAGATTATTGAGCGTGTGAATGTTAAAATTACAGAGGATATGACAGCGGACGATATTACAGACGAGTTAATCTCGGTATGCAAGGAGTTAATACTGCACTACCGCGCAGGCTCAATAGGTATCGGTGTACCGGGAATTATTAAGGAAGGGAAAATATCAACCGCAAATCTGCCGTTTAAGGACTACGCATTAGATGAGATATTAAGCGCGGCGTTAAAAATACCCGTAAAAATGGATAATGACGCAAACTGCGCGGCGTTGGGCGAGCAAATCGCAGGAGCGGGAAAAGGCGCGGATAATCTGATTTTAATTACGCTTGGAACAGGCGTAGGCGCAGGAATAATCATAAACGGAAGGATATATTCGGGCAGAGGCGCGGCAGGCGAGGTCGGTCATATGTGGATAGACAGGGACGGACTAAAATGCGGCTGCGGAAAGAAGGGCTGTTGGGAAAAATATGCTTCGGTATCGGCGCTTATTGAGCAGACAAAAGAAGCCGTAAAGGAAAACCCGAACAGTATTCTTGCCGAGTGCGCAAAAGACGGAGTAGACGGACGAACGGTGTTTACGGCAATGGATAAAGGCTCAAAGACAGCACAGGAGGTATATGACAGTTATATCGACTACCTTGCAATGGGTATGGAAAATCTGATAAGCATATTTGACCCCGAGCTGATTTTAATTGCAGGCGGAATATCCAAAGAAAATGAGCGTCTGCTAAATCCGCTCAAGGAAAGACTAAAGCCGTTTGACAGAATAGAAATAGCCGCGCTTAAAAACGACGCAGGAATTATCGGCGCGGCAGGACAGTAAAAACAAAAGATATATCAGCAGCCAGACATATTAAAAATGATTATGATAAGTTAATCAAAAAAAGATAACTTTCATAGTCATTTTTTTTATTTTGACAGGATTGTAAGATGCGTATTGGCAAAATAAAATCCCTGCATATTTCAGAGAATAAATTAAAGGGAATATTATCCATAAGACGACAGAAATATCTGTTTTTCTAAGTTATTCTCTGTTTTTCCGAGTAGATAAAAAATGACGCACATAGTATAATTATTATACAAACAATTATACAGCATATAAGAAAAAAATTGTTAAATTTAACAGAGAATTGAAGAAAAAACCATAAACGTTAGGAGGGGTGGATATGAGCAAGAGGACAGCGGAAATTCTAAAAAGAATGAGCACAAGAGAGAAAATAGGTCAGCTTAACCAAGTACCGCTTGTAGATGTGGAAGAGGCAAAAAATAAAGCGCGCAAAGGTGAAATAGGTTCAGTAATTTTAGCTCATACTGCTTTTGCTGGTTCAGAAGAGACAGAGCGAGCTTGCATGGATGATATAAATGAAATACAACAAGCAGCCATCGAAGGAAACGGTATTCCCATAATTGTGGGGCGAGATGTTATTCATGGTTATGGTGAGGTTTTTCCAATCCCATTGGCTATGGCGGCGTCTTTTAATATGTATCTTGTAAAAGAAGGGTATGCAATGCTTGCGGAAGCGGCATCTGCGGATGGAATACACTGGACATTTGCGCCTATGCTTGATGTTTCCCGTGACCCGAGATGGGGGCGGATAATAGAGAGCCCGGGAGAAGACCCGTATCTTGGAGAATGCGTTGCAAAAGCGGCAATAGAAGGTTTTCAGGGAGATAATCTTGCTGACGAAAAACATATAGCTGCATGCGCAAAGCATTACATAGGCTATGGAGCGTCGGAAGGCGGCCGCGATTATTATAGTACAGAAATATCCGAATATACTCTTAGAAATGTATATCTCAGAGCATTTAAGGCGGCAGTTGATTCGGGAGTCTGTACAGTAATGAGTTCATTTAATGAAATAAGCGGGCAGCCGGTAACTTCCAATCGCTATCTTCTAAAAGATGTATTAAAGAAAGAACTTGGTTTTGACGGATTTGTAGTAAGCGACTGGCAATCTGTCGAGCAGTTAATAAATCAAGGAACCGCTGATAATAGAAAAGAATGCGCATATCAGGCTTTTAGCGCTGGTGTGGATATGGATATGACAGATGGATGTTATTCTGAAAATCTTGAGGAATTGGTTTTGGAAGGCCGGATTTCAATGGAGCAGCTTGATGAATCCGTAATGAGAATTCTCAATATAAAAGAAAAATTAGGCTTACTTGATAATCCATACACGAAACCGAGGAAAGTTGATACCGAAAAGTTTAGAAATATTGCATATAAAACGGCACTTGAGTCAATGGTGCTGCTGAAAAACAACAATAATGTCCTTCCAATCAGCAAAGAATCAAAAATAGCGCTGTTTGGCTATCTGGCTGATGAGAAACGCGCGTTACTTGGTTCATGGATTCCGGATTTTACTCTTGATGATGTGTCTTCTATTCGTGAGACGCTTGAAGATACTTTTGCAGCAGTATATGGAGGTCCGTACCTTTTGCCCGAAGAAGTATATCGGCATGGAAAGAATGCAGACGCTGTAATATTGGTTATAGGTGAAACGCACTTTGTATCGGGTGAAGCAAGAAGCCTTGCATCTATTGAACTAACGGCGGAACAAAAGGAACTTGCAAAAAGAGCACGTAAATGCGGAAAGTCTGTTATAGGAATTTTGGTATGCGGAAGACCCATAGCACTTGGAGATGCAGAAGAAATGTTTGATGCCTTAATATGTGCATGGCAAAGCGGCACAATGACAGCGGAAGCGGTTGCTGCATTGATTACAGGAAAGGAATGTCCTTCAGGGAAAACCCCTGTATCGTTCCCAAGGGCAACGGGACAGATACCGATTTATTATAATACACATCCGGCGGCTCGGGTGTGCAATTTATATTATGATGAGCCGTATGAAATATATAATTATGAGGATTGTCAGGGGACTCCGATGTATCCGTTTGGATTTGGACTTTCATATACAGAATTTATGTATGATAAACCTCAAATAAATACAACGCAATTATCATATGACGAAATAAAAAACGGTAAAAAGTTTTTAGCGGAAATTTATATAACTAATACTGGCAAATATACAGGCAGTGAAGTGGCTCAATGTTATATAAGAGACAAATGTGCGTCTATGACCCGTCCGATAAGAGAATTAAGGGGTTTTGTAAAGGAAAAGCTAAATCCCGGAGAAACAAAACGAATTGTTTTTGAATTGGGTTTTGATGAGCTCGGGTTTTATAACAGAAACGGTGATTTTGATGTTGAACGCGGGGAATTTGAAATTCATATAGGAAGAAATTGTATTGATACTCATTGTTTGAAGATACAAGTTTGTTAATAATGAAATTGAAAAGTATAAAATTAAAAATTCAAATCAGTAAGAGAAAGGAAAAGAATTATGAAAGCGAAAGAAAGAGATGTGTCACTCAAAAGGAAGCCATTCAAAAAAGTGATGAGCCAAATATACACAGACAGACAGTTGTATATTATGTTAATTCCGTTTTTGCTCTTTTATGCGTTGTTCGTGTATAAACCAATGTGGGGATTGCAGGTGGCATTCAAGGACTATAACATATTTAAAGGTATGAGCGGAAGTGATTGGGTAGGTTTTAAAAACTTTCAGACGGTGTTTGGCAATCCGTATTTTTTCAGAATTCTGAAAAACACGCTGCTGATAAGCTTTTATTCGCTGGTATTCAGCTTCCCTATGCCGATAATATTAGCCCTGCTTTTAAATGAGGTGCGAAATAAAAAATTTAAGGGTATAGTTCAGACTTTTACATATCTTCCGTATTTTATTTCAGCAGTTGTTGTCTGTGGTATGGTTACAAGCTTTTTATCTCCTTCAACAGGTATTGTGAATATAATTCTTGATAAACTTGGATTTGACAAGGTTTATTTTTTATCAAAACCGCAATATTTCAGGACGATATTTATATTACAAGGTATATGGCAGAACACAGGATATTCCTCAATTGTTTATATAGCGGCGCTCGGGGGAATAGATATGGAGCTTTACGACGCGGCAAAAGTGGACGGCTGCGGACGATGGAAGCAGATGCTTCATGTTACATTACCCGGACTTCTTCCGACTATTGTTACGCTGTTTATTATAAACGTAGGAAATGTCCTTAATGTCAACTATGAAAAGATAATACTTCTTTATCAGCCGGCAACATATGAAACAGCGGATGTTATAAATTCATACGTATATAGGCTGGGTATTGAGCAATCGAACTATGGAGTGTCAACAGCGATGGGACTGTTTAATTCTGCTGTTGGATTTGTGCTTGTATATGTGGCAAATAAGATGAGCAATAAGATTAACGGTACGGGATTATGGTAAAAAGGAGTGACGGAGCAATGAAAACTAAAATGAAAAACACAAGATTTATAGAGTGGAGAAAAAAGTCTCTCGGAGAGAAAATATTTACTGTAATAAATGTCATATTGTTATCCGCTATCGGTTTTATATGTTTATATCCTATTATTTACATACTTGCTGTATCACTGAGCGGAGCTAAGTATGTAAATATGGGAGATGTATGGCTTTTACCAAAAGGTTTTAACTTGAGCTCATATTCGCAGATAATAAATAGGGATGGAATATGGACAGCCTATTTCAATTCGTTTTTCTATATGATAGTCGGTACGGCGGTGAGTATGGCGTTAACAATACTTGGAGCATATCCTCTAAGCAAGAACCGTCTTGTAGGAAACAGAGCATTAAATTTGATTGTGGTGTTTACAATGTGGTTTGCCGCGGGAATGATTCCTATGTATCTTAACTTTAAGGATATGAATTTGCTTGACAGCAGGCTTGGAATTATTATCGGGTTTGCTGTGAATACATATAATTTTATTCTGCTGAGAACGTATTTTAAGTCAATACCCGATGCGCTTGAAGAAGCTGCAAAGATAGACGGAGCAAATGATTTCTATATACTTTTTAAGATATATCTTCCGTTAGCAATTCCGTCGCTTGCTACCATAGGCTTGTTCTATGCTATTCAGCATTGGAACAGTTATTTGTGGCCGATGATATTGCTGAGGAGCGACAGCAAGATACCGTTGCAGGTTGTGCTTAAAAAGATGGTGGTTGATATGAGCAGCAGACTTGACAGTATGGAATTTGGAAGAGATACGATAGGGTACTCGGAGGACGGATTTATATACAGTACAATGATAATGGCAATATTGCCGATGGTTATTATTTATCCGTTTGTTCAGAAGTTCTTTGTAAAAGGAGTTATGATAGGTTCAGTAAAGGGATAAGGAGAAAAGGAAATGAAAAGGTTAGGGATTGCCGTACTAATACTTATAATATCGGTTATGACAGGACTTACCGTGTCGGCAGAAGAAAGTATGTACGCACTGTATGATTTTACAACGGATACGGTTACTGTATCGGGAAATGCAAATCATAAAAAAGAATTGGTTCTTTTCATGATATTGCCTGAGAGTGAAAATATCAATTCCATTACAGAACAAAGTATAAACAAAAATAAATATGTTACATATCAAATGAGAAATGACAGCGACGGTAACTTTGAGTTCTCCGTTCAGATGCCGTCAGGCATGAAAGGCGGAAAATATAAGGTCTATGCGTTCTGCGGAAGTTCTGAGCTGGTCTGTGAATTTTCATATGTAAATGAAAAAGAAATAAACGATTTAATAAAAGACATAAACAAGGGTAATAAGACGGAAATTGCACAAATTTTAAAGAACAGCAAAACTATTATCGGAATTGAAGAAGAACAAATTTCTGTTATAGATGATATTGCTTCATTGGTATATACCATGCGCCCGTCAGCGGGATATACTGCTAATAGTTTCATGGAAGAATTAAAGCGAAGCTCTGCTGTTGCGCTTATAAAAAAAGGCAGTCCTCTTGATGATGTTATAAGAAATTATGGTAGTTCTTTCGGCTCAGGCGCCCCGGGGGAAGTAAATTCCATGTCGGATAAAAACAAAGAAACATTTATTGATTACATAAAGAATAACAGCGTGCAAAGTGATACAAAGAAGTTTTTTTATCAAAGCATAATGATGACGTATGTTATAAATGCAAACAGCTATGTTGAAATGGGCGAAAAAATTAAGAAATACAAGGGGAATGCAGGGCTTATAATAAGCGGAGCAACATCGGAAGTATATAAAAAGGTGTTTGCAGCGAACGTAAAAACTTTTGAGGCGTTGGAGTCAGCGCTTAAAAACGCGTCTGGTAATCAGACCAACAGTAACAAAGATACATCTTTTTCCGGCGGCGGCAGCTCGGCTGCGGTATGGACAGGAAATGAAAACATAAGTACAAATAATCGTTTACCCGTAACGCCTGACACAAATAAAAATACATCGCAGGGCGGATTAACCGACATTTCAGGTCACTGGGGTGAGGATTGCATTAAGAGACTTGTTTTGCAGAACATTATTTCGGGATATACTGACGGGACCTTCAAACCTGATAATGCCGTTACAAGAGCGGAATTCGTCAAGCTGATTGTATCGGCGCTTGACATGGAGATTAAAGGCGGACAGTCGTTTGATGATGTTAATGAAACAGATTGGTGTTATAAGTATATTTCAACGGCGTCACAAAATGGAATTATTTACGGATACGGCAGTGAATTTCATCCCAATGCTTTTATAACACGTCAGGACGCGGCGGTGATGTTGCACCGCGCATTGAATATTGAAAACAGTTCAGAAAGTGTTTCATTAAGTTATGCGGACAGCGCTGAAATATCCGATTATGCGCTTGAAGCTGTTTTTGAGTTAAGCAGAAACGGTATTCTTTCAGGAGACGGTAATAAGTTCAATCCTAAAAATAATACAACAAGAGCAGAAACGGCAGTTATGATTGAGCGAACGCTTGATTATAGTGAAGAACTTGGAAACGAGGATAATAAAAACAGCGGGGAATTATCTGATTATAAAGAAGTATATGGCTTAGTTTCGGCATTGTCAACGGCTGAGGAACGTATGCCTTACGGCAAGGAAACGGTTAAAAGGGGCGATTTCGTTCAGACGGTTATAGAAATGTCGGATATGATGAAAATGTCGGGCAAAGCACTTAGTTTTGAAGATGTTGATGCAGGCAGCGATTGGTATAAGGCATTATCAGCGGCGGTTGGAATGTTTCTCGTTGAGGACGGAAAAAATTTTCGCCCAGAAGATGCGATAACATTTGATGAAGCGGCTCGGATTTGCGTAAAGCTGACAGGCTATGGTATAAAAGCAGAATATGAGGGCGGTACGGCGCAGAATTATATAAACAAAGCCGCTGAATTGGGAATAACGGACGGATTGACCTCAAATACATATTTGACTTGTGCTGACGCTTATCGTATGCTGATGAATACTTTGGAATCTGATTATCTCACATGGGACGGAAGCAGTTATAAACGGGGAAACGGAGATGTGCTTAAATCATACCGCAACATAGAAAAGATAAAGGGAATTGTCACATCTAACGAATATACATCGACAGGCAGTTATTCGCAAATGGATGTTGACCATTCGTCATTGTCGGGAACTATCGGTATCGGAGGTATACGATATGATGTTTCAGGTGATTTCAATAAATATCTTGGATACGCTGTTGATACATATATTACCGAAAGTAAAGACGGACAGCAGGAGGTTGTCTATGTATGCAAGAGGAAAGAAAATTCAGACGCTGAATTTAAAAGCAGAGATTTTAAGTATAACGATGGATATATATACGATGAAAATAACAGACGTAAGAAATATAAGCTAAACAGAAGCGCAGAGGTTATATACAACGGAAGAGTATATTATGACTATAATTTAGACGATTTAAATAATATATGCGGCTCGGTAAAGATTGTTGATAACAACGATGACAGAAATTTTGATTACATCATAATAGAAGATTATTATTATATGGAGGTTGCATCATTTGACCGTACAGATAAGATACTTCGCGATACACGGGATAAAGGTAAAGAATTGAGATTTGAAGATGATGTTGTTTATTCTGTATACAATGATGAAGAACAGAGAGAATGTGATTTGGGGGAGGTTTCTCAGGGGTCAATACTGGCAGTTAAACGCTCGGCAGACGGCAAGCTTGTTGATATGATAATTATGGGCAGGCTTGTGAGCGGAAAGATTGACTCACTCACAAACGATAAAATGCGTATTGACGGTAAGGATTATTACATGACAGGTTATTTTATCTCAAATGATTATGACGGAATACGCGCAGGAAGAAATGCCGATTTATATCTTGGTATAAATGATGAGATAGTTGCATCAAGCTACACTGAAAATATTATGAAATACGGATATTTGGCAAATGCGTGGCTTGAAGATAACGGGGAACAGCTTGGACTGGAAATATTCACAGATAAGGGGGAAATGCAACATTTCGCGTGCGAAGATAAGCTTATATGCGACGGTAAAAAAACAAAGACAGAAGATGTGCTGAGTATAATTACCGCAACAGGGAAAAAACAACTAATTAAGTACTCGCTGTCAGCAGATAATAAGGTAAAGTATATTGATTTCAGTAAACGTATAGATGGATATATTGATGATTTAAAGGCAGTTAATGAAACAGACAGCCTTGTACGTCAGGTATTTGCAAATCAATATTATTACAGGGTATCAACTTTCTATCCATACTTTAATATTCAGAATACCCTGATATTCAGAATCCCTGAAACAGATGACGATGAAAGTTCATACGCTATTGGATATTCATTTAATGACGGTATGGTATCAGACGGCAAGGTTGAGGTATACAATGTGGGTTTTGACGGAACAGCAGAAGCTTTAGTTGTTTATGCCGACAATGATGAGTCAAGTATAAACAGAACCAGCCCGAAGATTATTCTTGTAGAAGATGTAACCTTAGCCGTTACAGATGACGATGAAGTTAAAACGATGATAACCGGCTGGGAAAACGGACAATTTAAGGAATATTATCTAAAGGACGGACTTACAGTACAGAAGTATCGTCAGGATGCATCAATAGCATCGGGAGATATTATAAGATTTACTGAAAATAACAATGAAATTACAGCGGCGGTTGTAGAATTTATAGGAGAGGATAGAAGTCCTAATGTTGGAGATAATCTTGGTTCATTTAACGTACAGAGTACAGATTGCCATTATCAGATAGGAAGCGTATATTCATATGAAAATTCGTGGGCTCTTATATCCAACAAAACAGGAGATGACGGATATGAATATACATGGTCAAATTTGATAAATGTGAACATACCGGACAATATCGCGATATTTAATACACAGACAAAAGAAATAAGAACGGGAACAAAAGACAATATAAAAACATATTTAAATTCAGGAAACAATGCAAGCTATATAGTAGTTAAGCAGCATTATGGTTCAAGTAATTTCTGCATAATTTATGAATAATAATCGGGAGGAGGTAATGAAATGAAATCATGTATATTAAAACGAGTTTCAACGTTTGCGGTGGTTGCAACTATGCTTTTATCGGTTATTCCTGTAAAAGCTGCCGCACAGTATCTGGTTGATATAGGTTTTGACAATGCTGTAACAAATGACCAGTCGGAGTATGTGGCAGTTGACGGAAGCTCAAGCGCAAGAGTTGTTGAAGATGGTAAAGGCAATAAATCATATACAGTTGAATGCGGCAATATTGACAATATTATCAAGATGTTTCTGCCTGAATATATGACAAGCCCTCAGTATGTAGTGCAATTTGATATTAGAATGCAGGGAAATCCGACAGAAGGAAAAATCACATTTTCCAATGCGTCAGGGGCAAGTGAGGATTTAATAACTATTGACGAAAAAGGCAGACTCAAAGCTAAGGACGGCAGAGTTATAGGCGGAATAAATTCAAACCGTATGTCTACTGTTTCAGTTATGATTGATACGGAATTAAAGCGTCTTACGCTGTGTTGTAATGGAAGGACACAATATTACAGACAGGATATGGGCATATCAATTCCTAATATATCCGAAATAGCAATTTTAACATATGCAAATAAACAGAACGTAAGTCTTTTTATTGATAATATAAGAGTTTATGACGGAGACAGATATATAAATAAAAAGACGACAGTTCCTTACAATTCCGAGTCAATTGATTATGAGCCTGAAGATGAAAGTGGTCTTGCAGACAAGGTATATTATAAAAATGACCTTAATTCTGAGAGCGCATTATCAATGTCTAAAACGGCAAAGCGTAATAAAATAGAATTTGCCGAGGAACAGGACGGGGGATATTTAAGACTTACAAAAGAAACTACCGATGATGTTTTTATTGATATGACAATTGGTCAAACCGCTAAAAGAGTTATTGTTGAAGGTGATATTCGATTTAAAAAGAATATGCCGGAAGCAATCTTTTATCTGAGGGACTCTACAACGTCAACGCAAGTCAATATTACACCTATAACGCTGAAAGATGACTACATA
>CAZBXN010000008.1:0-25609 GCA_964496015.1 uncultured Lachnospiraceae bacterium
AAATGCTGACGCCTGCTCCCGAATGTTTGTGGATAGACGATATAATCCAGAAAACCTACATAGATGTTGACGAAAACGGTACGGAAGCCACCGCTGTTACTGCGGTTATGATGAAGGCAACATCGGTAATGCAGGAGCCCGACCCGATTGAATTTAAGGCGGATAAACCCTTTACATATTTCATATGCGACGATAACGGCAATATATATTTTATGGGTGAATACGCATTTGCAAAATAAAAAAACGGCGAAAGCCGTTTTTTTATTCCTGTTTTTCAAGTGCTTTCGGCGTGACATACACCGTATTATACCGGTCGTAAATCACCATACCGGGTTTTGCGCCGTTTGGTTTTTTCACGTTTTTAATCTGTGTGTAGTCCACGGGAACCTGAGAGGAGTTCCGCGCTTTTGAATAATATGCGGCAAGACATGCCGCTTCTTTCATTGTTGTGTCGGGAACGTCCTTGTCAAGCCCGAGCTTGATAACCGTATGCGAGCCGTGAATATTTTTCGTATGAAACCAAATATCCGAGGAGTTGGCAAATTTGAGCGTCAGATAATCATTTTGCGTATTGTTCTTGCCGACATAAATATCAAATCCGTCCGACGACACAAAGTGCATGGGCTTTTGAACGGTCTGCTTTTGCTTTTTCGGATTGATTTTTCTGTTTAAATAGCCCTCGTTTATCAGTTCCGAGCGTATTGCGCTCAAATCAGCCTCATTCTCGGCGTTTTCGAGCGACACCAGCGTGCTTTCAAGATAATCAAGCGACGCTTTCGCCGTTTCAATCTGCTTTGCCGCCTCAATTTCGGCAGTTTTAGCCTTATTGTATTTTTTGTAGTATCTCTGCGCGTTCCGCGACGGCGACAAACGCTCGTCAAGCGGGATTGTGACCGTATTGTTTTCGTAATAATTTTCAACCTCGATATTTTTCATTCCCTCGGCTATTTTATAAATATTCGCCGTTATCAAATCGCCGTATACCTTGTATTTATCCTTGTTTTCCGCGTCCTTTACGGTTTTTTGCAGTATGACGAGCTTTTTTGAAACACGTTCGATATTATTGTTTAAAAGCTTTAATAAATCCGCGCTTTTCTGCCTCATTCTCTCGCGTGTGTCGCGAGAATTGTAAAATTCGTCCAGCACCTCGCTTATGCTGATGCAATGCGTAATTTTGGCGTATCCCTCATACTGCTTAATAGCGGTTGCCGAAAAATCAATCGCCTTGCCTGAATTGTCGGTGATAATGCACGGTGAAAATATGCCGCCGCTTACCTCTTCGGCAAATTTCAGCAACGCGACTTTTACCGCGCTTTGCTTGTTTATAGTAAGCTCCGATGCGTTTATATCGGCGCGTCCTACGGCGCGGTAAACAATTTCACGCGCCGTAAGCGGGCTTATTCCGCCGACTGCGCCCAAAAGCGCCTTATCCGCCTTTATCGGCTGCGACAAATCTATATCGGTGTCCCGCGTTACCTCTGTCAAGTCCGTTTTATCCTGCTTCGGCGGAAGCTCGTAAATAAGCCCCGGCAAAATCTGCCTTACCGAGCTTACCGTAAAATCAACGCGCTTTATGCTGTCAAGAATTTTCATTTCGTGGTTTGTGAGAATTATATTTGAATATTTGCCCATAATCTCGATTATGAGATATTTTGTCGTCAAGTCCCCGAGCTCGTCATAGCTTTCTATTGAAATCTTAATAATTCGCTCAAAGCCTATCTGCTCAATTCCCGTGATTTTTCCGCTGCCGATATGCTTTCTCAAAAGCATGCAAAACATAGGCGCGGTTTTCGGATTGGATTTTGCGTATTTCGTAAGATGTGCGCGCGGATTTGAGGAGCTCGCCGATAAAAGCAGTCTGTAATTATCCGTAAACGTGCGTATATTTATCGTAATTTCGTCCCTTTCGGGCTGATATATTTTGTCTATCCTGCCGTCCGTTATAAGCGGCGAAAGCCCGCTTACAAGACAGCGTACCGCAACAGCGTCAAGTGCCATAATGTCCTCCGTAAATTTATGTTTTCCTTAATTATACCATAAAAATAAAAATAATGCAAAATAAATTACGGAAGGTGAGGGGAAATGGCTTCAAAGATATATTTGTAATGTTTTTGCGGCGTAAAATCCAATTCAAAATTAACAAAAAAATCGGTATACATTACTGTTATTTTGCTATACTATACAAAAATTGTTCCGCGAGGGTAATAATTGTTGACAGCCGCGGCTTATTTACGTAAAATATACAAAAAAAACACATCAAATGATATTGCAGCGGGAGATGAAAAAATGGAGATGGTATTAAATAAAGGCAAAGAGCTTTTCAGTCACCGCATTTTTGCATCACTGGTTTTGTGCCTGACAGTTCTGTTTGTCAACGCGGGGCGAAAGCCGAGCGTCGATATTGCGGCGGGGATTTTGCTGTGTATGGCGGGTCTTACGTCAAAACAGCCGTTAAAAACGGATTTGCGTATTTTTTTGATGCTGACGCTTTATACCGTTTTCGGCTTTGCCTCGTCGTATGTTGTATACGGGACTATCGCAAAGGGCTACGCGGCGGTTCAGGCAGTGTTCCCGATAGTGTATCTGACAGCCTCGTATTTAAGCGATGAGGAACGAGTTTTAATAAGACGCTTAAGTGTTATTTTCGGATTTCTGCTGGCGTTTACGGGGCTGGCGCAGTTCGTGTATATATCACTTGTCCATTCGGCAATACGTTTAGGCGGAATTATCGGCAATCCAAATCAGCTCGGAATGCTTCTTGTAATTTGTTATTTTGCTTTTATACGCAGCGTGGAGTGCGAACGTGAAAAGCACCGCTATTGGGTTGGAATAGAGCCTGTTATGCTGGCTGCTATCGCCTTAACCCTGTCGCTCGGGAGCATAATAGCCATGGAGGCGGGAATGTTTATAATTTTAATAAGCAAAATACGCGAAAACGGCAAAAAGACGATATTTATGTTTGCCGTTCGTATTCTGGCTAAAATCAATATAGGAATGGGTTTGGGGATTTTGCTGTATGCCGCCGCGTCGAAAAGCGGTATGCCGTGGCTTGCCGTACCTGCGTTTATATATATTCTGATATTTGCGGTAAATTGGAAGAGTCTTAACTGCTATCTGATGAAAAGCCATGCGGTGGCGGTAATAATTGCGGTATCAACCGTCGTTTTGGGAATTTTAATTGTCGCGTTCAGACCGAGCGCGGGACAGACATTTGCCGAACGTGTGGATATGATGCGTGACGGCGCAAATTACATTTTCGTAAATCCGCTGTTCGGTATAGGCTCGTATAACTGGCGTCATATAAATACGCTCTCGGGCGGCAAAATCTTCGGAACGGCGCAGATACATAACGCCTTTCTGCATACGGGCGTGGAACTGGGAATACCCGCTATGCTCTCGCTTGTCATCGCGACGGCAATGAACCTTTTGAAAAAGAAAAATATTTATAGCCGCGCCGCAGATTTTGCGTTTTTTCTGCATAATCTGGTTGATGTGGTATTCTTTAATACAGCCATAACCTCGCTGCTTATCGCGTCAAACAGCGAGCCTGAGGTTAAGGGAAGATATGTAACACAGGTATTAGCCAAAATAATTTACGCCGCCTTTTTTTCGGTATTGTGCGTAAATCTGTATTGGTATATAGTAAATTAAGGGGAGATGCAGAATGAGAAAAAACAACTTTTTTATAATACATCTGCTGCTGGCAGGATTATGCGCCTCGTTTGTGATGGTGGCAGGCTGCTGGCACGGCGAGACTTCGAAGCTTCCGGATAACGTCGGCAGACGGCTTATGGGAGAAGAATTTGACGAAGTGGTAAGCCGCAACAGCCCGCTTATCGAATATGCTTATCTCAGCCCGAACGCCGATTTTCCGCGCAGCGGTGAAATTCGGAAAATCACAATTCATCATGCGGCGGGAATAATATCGCTTGACGAATTAGGCAAGATGTTTGGGAACAGCGACAGGAGCGCGTCGTCGAATTATGCAATTGACAGCAACGGCAAAATTGCGATATATGTTGAGGAAAGCAACAGGGCATGGACATCAAGCAATAAAGAAAACGACAGTCAGGCAGTGACAATCGAAGTGTCAAATGACGAGGTTAAGGGCGAATGGCATGTCAGCGAGAGGGCGATTAACTCGCTTATTGAGCTATGTACGGATATATGCCGCCGAAATAATATACCGTCGCTTGATTTTACGGGAGACACAGACGGAAATCTGACAATTCACAGCATGTTTTCCGATAAAACCGAATGTCCGGGTCCGTATCTTAAAAGCAAACTTCCGTATATAGTTGAGGAAGTCAACAAGAATTTGGGAGTATAGCAAATTCAGCCGCCGCGTTTTGCGGCGGCTTTTTTGCGAAAAAATTAAAAAAATTTCAAAAAACAGTATGCAAACGCAAAAAAGTGTGATATAATAATACAGATAATGGGTAATTTATACCTTAATTGCCCGTAATTACATAAAACGGAGAGATAGATATGTTAAAAAGCATGACGGGTTACGGCAGACAGGAAGCCGTAACGGGAGGGAAAAAAATACAGGTTGAGATAAAATCCGTAAATCACAGATTTTCGGACTACAGCATAAAAGTGCCGCGCCATTTGGGATTTTTGGAGGATAAAATGCGCGGGTACATATCCGAACAGGTGACGCGCGGAAAAATCGACGTGTTTGTGACGGTTGAAAATTATGACGAGGCAGACCGCGACATAATTTTAAACGAGGAGCTTGCCAAAAACTATATCGAGGTTTTAAGAGAGCTTCGCGATAAGTTCGATTTGCGCGACGATATTTCCGTTTCAAGCGTGTCGAGATATTCGGATATATTTAAAACAGAGCGCAGGGAGGAAGACCAGGAGGAAATATGGCAGCTTGTAAAAACGGTTGCCGCCGACGCGCTTGAGGGATTTTTAGCTATGCGCAGCCGCGAGGGCGAAAGAATAGAGAAGGATTTAAGAGAGCGCATAGAGTACATGAAGGAACTCGCGCAGAAAGTAGACGAGCGTTCGCCGCAGGTAGTGGCGGAATATAAGGAAAAGCTCTACACAAAAATCAAGGAGCTTTTAGAGGACAGGGAAATTGACGAAACGCGGATTTTAACCGAGGTCGCGATATTTGCCGACAAAGTCGCCGTAAATGAAGAAACGGTAAGACTTACAAGCCATTTTGAGGAATTTAACAGAATACTCGACAGCGGCGAACCCGCGGGAAGAAAACTTGATTTCCTCATTCAGGAGATAAACCGCGAGGTCAATACCATAGGCTCAAAGGCGAACGACCTTGAAACGGCAAAAATCGTCGTGACGCTCAAAGGCGAGATTGAAAAATTAAGAGAACAAATTCAAAATATTGAATAAGGAACATCGGTATGAAATTAGTAAACATAGGATTTGGCAATATGGTTGTTGCGGAAAGAATAATATCGGTTGTAAGCCCCGATTCTGCGCCCGTCAAGCGTATTATGCGCAAGGCGGAAGACGACGGTTCGCTTATAAACGCCACTTACGGACGGCGTACAAAGTCGGTTATCGTAATGGACTCCGACCATATCATATTATCGGCGCTTCAGCCCGAAACCATATCGGGAAGGCTGACAAACGAGCCCGATTTGGAGGCATGCCAAATGAAAAAAGGAATACTTTTTGTAATGTCGGGACCGTCGGGAACAGGCAAAGGCACAATATGCTCAAAGCTGCTTGAAAGTGAAAATATTTTTCTTTCAATTTCAAGCACAACGCGGGAGCGGAGAAAAGGCGAGGTTGACGGTGAAACGTATAATTATGTGACGCGCGAAGAATTTATCGGCATGATTGAGAATGACGAAATGCTTGAATATGCCGAGTACAGCGGAAATTATTACGGAACGCCGAAAAAGACGGTTAAGAAAATGCTTGACGAGGGCAGAAACGTATTGCTTGAAATCGAGCCGCAGGGCGCGTTAAAGGTAAAATCAATTTTCCCCGACGCCGTTTTGCTGTTTATAATTCCGCCATCAATGGCAGAGCTCAAAAAACGTTTGGAGGAGCGCGGACGCGAGGACGCCGCGCAGATAAAACGGCGTATGGACGCGGCAAAATGGGAATTTGAGCAGTCGGCGAAATACAACAGCGTATTTGTGAACGACGACCTGACAAAATGTGTAAATGAAATTGCGGACTATCTTCATTCTAAGGAAGAAGAGCGCGATTTTATTGATAAATTATTAAACGAAAAATATTGACGGAGGTAAACAGTTATGATGATAAAACCCGGAATTACAGACCTTTCAAAATGCGTTGACAGCCGCTACACGCTTGTTACAATGGCGGCAAAGCGCGCGAGAATGATTGGCAACGAGCATAAAGGCGAGGATATGGAGGTAGACTATCTCCATGAAAAGGATAAGCCCGTTTCAATCGCCGCAAATGAGATTGCCGATGGCAAAATCGGCTATGTGCGTTCAGCGTCCGTAGCGCGCGCGGAGGAATGGGAGGAAGAAAAAATTGCGGCTATAAATTCTCTGAACTCTGAAGATTACACAATAGAATAAAAATGATTGCAAAAATTATTGTAAATCAGCCGTCAAGGCTTTTGGATAAGGTATTTGATTACCTTATTCCAGAGGAGCTGGCGGATAAGCTTGTCATAGGCAGCCGTGTGATTGTTCCGTTTTCGAGCGGAAATACGGAGGTTGAGGGCTTTTGCGTCGGATTTTCCGAAACAAGCAGAGCGAAAAAGCTAAAATCAATAATAAAAATTGCCAATGACATTCCTGCATTTGATGAAAAAATGCTTGAAACGATAGAATGGATACGCGAGCATTATTTGTCCTCGTATCTTGATATTATTCACGCCGTTGTTCCAGCAGGAACAAACACGAAAAGCAGCGAATGGATTTTCCTTAACGAGATTACCGAGGAGCGTTCGGAGATACGCGGGAAAATCGTGGAATATCTCGCCGATAACGGCGGCGGAATGGAAAGCGCGGCGCTGTATTCACTGTTTGACAGCGACATAAAGCCCCAGATACGCGACATGGTAAAAAAGGGCTCGCTGCGCAGGGAATACAGACAGTCGAAGGCGGTTGACGACAAAAAAATACGTATGGTAAGGCTTGCCGTATCGTCGGAAAATGCAAGAGAAGCGGCTTTTGAGCTTTCAAAAAAAGCGCCCGTTCAGGCGCGTATGCTGTCAGTGCTTTGCGACTGCGGATTTTTGTCGCTTGCCGACTTAAAGGAATTTTCAAAAGGCACATATAACGCCTGCGCGGCGTTGTCAAAGAGAGGATTGATAGAATACTTCGACATGGTGGTTGAGCGCAATCCGCTTAAAAAAATACCAAAAACATCAAAGCTTGTTCCGACGGACGAGCAGAAAAACGCGATTGATTTGCTCACAAAATCACTGCATGAGGAAAAATCGGAAACGTTTTTGCTTCACGGCATAACGGGCAGCGGAAAAACGGAAGTGTTTTTGCAGACAATAGAAAACGCTATTGAATTGGGTAAAACCGCGCTCGTGCTCGTTCCCGAAATATCGCTGACGCCGCAGATGGTGTCGCGGTTTGTGTCGCGGTTCGGCGAAAGGACTGCGGTATTTCACAGCGGTTTGTCAATGGGCGAACGCTACGACCAGTGGAAGAAGATAAAAAGCGGCGGCGCGGATATAGTAATCGGAGCGAGGAGCGCGGTGTTTGCACCGCTTCAAAATATCGGGATTATAATAATCGACGAGGAACACTCCGATACATACAAATCTGAGATGTCGCCGAGGTATCACGCCAAAGAGGTTGCAATGTTCCGCGCAAAGCAATATAACGCGGCGTTGGTTCTCGCGTCGGCGACGCCGTCAATGGAAAGCTCATATATGGCGCGGACAGGCAAATATAAGCTTCTGAAAATGGAGCATAGATATAACAGTTCCATGCCCGAAATTATTGTCGCCGATATGAGGAAAGAGCTTGAAAACGGCAATAAAAGCATGTTTTCGAGGGTATTATACAGAGAAATCGCGCAAAATCTGAAAAATAACGAACAGACGATTTTGTTTTTAAACAGGCGCGGATTTTCGACGTTCGTGTCGTGCCGAAGCTGCGGATATGTGGCGCATTGCCCGAACTGCAATATATCGCTTACGTATCATAAGTTTGAGGACAGTCTGAAATGCCACTACTGCGGCTATACAGTTCCGAATTATACGCGCTGTCCCGAGTGCGGCAGTCCGTATATACGGTATTTCGGCGGCGGAACGCAGAGAGTTGAGGAGGAAATAGCGAAGCTTTTCCCCGATGCGTCAACCATACGGATGGACGTTGACACAACGGAGCGCAAACAGTCGCATGAAATGATTTTGGAGCATTTTGAAAAGGATAAGATTGATATTCTGATTGGCACGCAGATGGTGTCAAAAGGTCTTGATTTTGCAAATGTGACGCTTGTCGGCGTGATTTCAGCCGATACGACGCTTCATATAAACGATTTCAGAAGCAGGGAAAGAACATTTTCAATGCTTGAACAGGTTTCGGGACGCGCGGGCAGAGGCGCAAAAAAGGGCAGAGCCGTAATTCAGACCTACACGCCCGAAAACGAGGCAGTGTCGCTTGTAAAAACGCACGATTATGCGGCGTTTTACGGCAGCGAGATAGCGCAAAGGCGGCTTATGGGTTATCCGCCGTTTACGAAAATAATATGCGTGCAGTTTCAGGGCGCGTCGGAAACGCTTGTCCCGAGAGCCGCGAAATACTTTTATAAGCAGCTCGGGGAAATGACGCTGTTAAAACAAAAGGTACAGTTTTTGGGACCTATCCCGTCCGCGGTATCGAAAATCAAAAATAAATACCGCTGGCAGCTGCTCATAAAATGCGAAAATGACGACGAGTTAAATCCGATATTGAAACAGGCGGAAAACGCTTGCAGGAAAAATAAAAATTACAGCTCGGTATCGGTAGTGATAGATAAGAACCCTAATATGATTTATTAAAGGCAGGTAAAAACAAATGGCTTTAAGAGAAATAAGAACTGAGGGCGACGAAATACTTTCCAAGGTATGCAAGCCCGTGACAAAATTTGATGAAAAGCTTCATATTTTGCTCGACGATATGTACGACACCATGGCGGACAAGGACGGCGTGGGACTTG
This sequence comes from uncultured Lachnospiraceae bacterium, assembly GCA_964496015.1. Lineage (GTDB taxonomy): Bacteria > Bacillota > Clostridia > UBA1381 > UBA1381 > JALEPO01. The sequence goes on from CAZBXN010000008.1 coordinate 9,127, forward strand.
CCGCGCCGCAGGTCGGGATTTTAAAACGGGCTGTTGTGATTGATATTGGCGACGGCAGAATTGAGCTTATAAATCCCGAAATTATCGAAACTAGCGGCGAGCAGACGGGCAGCGAGGGCTGTCTGAGCGTCCCGGGAGTATGGGGCGAAGTGACGCGCCCAAATGTCGTGACGGTAAAGGCTCAGGACAGAAACGGCAAGTGGTTTACCGCCACGGGAGAAGAACTGCTTGCAAGAGCTATGGTTCATGAGGTTGAGCATCTTGACGGACATCTTTTCCTTGAAAAGGTGACTAAATTCTTAGAGAGCTAACCTCTGAAACAAATCGGTATCAAAAGGAGATTGTGAATGAAAATATTATTCATGGGAACGCCCGATTTTGCGGCGGCGTCCTTAGAGGCGCTTATTGACGCAAAATTCGAGGTTGTCGGAGCTGTTTCTCAGCCCGACAAGCCGAAGGGCAGAGGGCATAAATTGCAGCCTACCGAGGTTAAAATTACGGCTCAAAAAGCGGGAATACCCGTATTTCAGCCCGAAAGCCTTAAAAATGACGCGCTTATGCCGATTTTGGAGGAATTAAAGCCCGACGTCATAGTAGTTGCGGCATACGGCAAAATATTGCCCGAATATATTATAAATTACCCCAAATACGGCTGTATAAATGTACACGCGTCGCTGCTTCCCAAATACCGCGGCGCCGCTCCCATTCAATGGGCAATTATAAACGGCGAAAGCGTCACGGGAATTACGACCATGAAAATGGATAAAGGTCTTGATACGGGCGATATGCTTTTAAAAGCCGAAACTAAAATCGGCGAATACGAAACGGCGGGCGAGCTTTTTGACAGACTTGCCGTATTGGGCGGCGAAACGCTTATAAAAACGCTGACGGAACTGGAAAACGGGGATATAACGCCCGTTATGCAAAATCACGCGGAGCATACCTACGCGCCTATGATTACGAAGGAAACGGGTAAAATTGACTGGCAAAAATCCCCGGGGGAGATTATAAATCTCATACGCGGAATGAACCCATGGCCCTTGGCGCACACTCTGTATAAGGGCGAGCCGCTGAAAATCGTGTCGGCAAAAATCGCCGGCGGTCACGGAAAATGCGGTGAAATCTTGTCGCTCGACAAGGGAAAGGGCTTAAAAGTTGCGGCGGGTGACGGAGCGATTTATATAGAAACCGCGCAGTTTGCGGGCAGTAAGAAAATGAATGTTGAAGATTACGCGCGGGGACACGCGATAGAAATAGGAGAAATCTTAAAATAAGGAGAGATAATTATGTTTGGTTATTATTACGACCCGACTTATGTATTGGTAATATTCGCGTTCTTGCTGACGCTGTTCGCGTCAATGGGCGTGAAATCGACCTTCAGAAAATATGACGAGGTTCATAATTCACGCGGCTATACCGCGGCGACGGCGGCGAGAAAAATACTTGACATGAACGGCTTGCAGCATATCAGAATTGAGCATGTGGCAGGCGAACTTACAGACCATTACAGTCCGAGAGAAAACGTAATACGCTTGTCGGACGCGACGTATAATTCCGATTCCGTCGCGGCTATAGGCGTAGCGGCGCATGAGTGCGGTCATGCGGTTCAGCATCAGGTGGGCTACGTGCCGATTAAAATCCGAAACGGAATTGTGCCGATTGTAAATGTCTGCAATTGGCTTTCAATGCCGCTGTTTATTATCGGCTTGATTTTTGGCATGACAAATCTTGCGCTTCTCGGCGCGGTTTTATTCGGAGCGGTTTTGATATTCCAGCTTGTGACGCTGCCGACTGAAATTAACGCGAGCCGCAGAGCGTTAAAAACGCTTGACGAGGCGTATATGCTGGAGGGCGACGAGTTAAAGGGCGCGAAAAAGACACTTACTGCCGCCGCTATGACATATGTCGCGGCTGTCGCGGCAACTGCGCTGCAATTTTTAAGACTGCTCATGATAGTCGGCGGACGCAGGAGAGATTGATGACAAACGCGAGAGAAATTGCAATGAAAGTGATATACGACGTCGAATTTAACGGCGCGTATTCAAACATGGTGCTGAAAAAGTCGCTGAAATCGGCGGAAAATCAGGATAAGGCGTTCATTACAACGCTTGTTTACGGCGTGATAAGCCGAAAACTGACGCTTGATTATGTGATTAAAGCGTATTCCAAAATAAAGCTCGGGAAAATATCAAAATACATTTTGGTAATTCTGCGCATGGGACTTTACCAACTGATGTTCATGGATAAAATTCCCGAAAGCGCGGCGGTAAACGAAAGCGTAAAGCTTGCAAAACGTTACGGTCACGGCGCGTCAGCGGGCTTTGTAAACGGAATTTTGAGGAATTACATAAGAAACGGAATTGAAATTCCCGAGAATAATTTGTCGGTAAAATATTCGTATCCCGAATGGCTTTGCGATAAATGGACAGGCGATTTCGGCTTTGACTTTGCCGAAGAACTGATGAGGGCAATGAATATCGAGCCGAAGCTTACCATACGCCCGAACACGCTTAAAACAACGCGGGACGCGCTGAAACAAAAGCTTGAAGCAAACGGCGTAAAATGTGAAATAAACGGAATTTCACTCGTATGCGGCGGCTTTGACGTCGCAAACGACAAATTATATCTGGACGGGCTTTACACCGTTCAGGATACTGCCGCGTCAAATGCGGCGATTGCGTTAAATCCGAAAGCGGGCGACACTGTAATCGACATGTGCGCCGCGCCCGGCGGAAAAACAACGCATTTGGCTGAAATAATGGAAAACAAGGGCAAAATTCTTGCCTTTGATATACACGAACACAAGATAAAGCTTATAGAGGCAAACGCGAAACGGTTAGGCATAGACATAATTGCCGCGAAACCGGCGGACACGGCGGCGCTTGATGAAAGCCTGAAAAATACGGCTGACAAGGTGCTGTGCGACGTACCATGCTCGGGGCTTGGCATAATACGCAGAAAGCCCGACATAAGATGGAATAAGGAGGATACGGAGGGCTTGTGGACGGTTCAGAGGAAAATCCTCGGAAATGCCGCGGAGTACCTCAAAAACGGCGGTGAGCTTGTTTATTCTACCTGCACGATAAACAGGGAGGAAAACGAGGGGATAACGGGAAAATTTCTTGAAAATCACGCCGATTTTGAAAAAATATCGGAAAAAACATATTATCCGCATATTGACGGTACAGATGGCTTTTATATCTGTAAAATGAGGAAATTATGATAGACTTAAAGGACTTTGAATTTGACGAACTGACGGAATTTTTAATGAGCATAGGCGAAAAGAAATTCCGTGCGGCGCAGGTTTTCTCGTGGCTGCATAAGGGAATTGAGTCATATGACGAAATGACGGATATTTCAAAGGAAACGCGGGAAAAGTTAAAGGAAATAAGCTATGTTTCAACGCTTAAAATCCGCGAAAAATATGTGTCAAAGCTTGACGGGACTGTGAAATATCTGTTTGCCATGCCTGACGGCAACTGCATAGAAAGCGTCGTAATGCGGTATCATCACGGGCTGACAATCTGCATTTCAAGTCAGGTCGGCTGCCGTATGGGCTGCCGCTTCTGCGCCTCGACTATCGGCGGGCTGTACCGCAGTCTGACGGCGGGCGAGATATTAAATCAGGTTATATTCGCTCAGAAGGACATCGGCGAGCGTATTTCAAACATTGTCATGATGGGGATAGGCGAGCCGCTCGATAATTACGACAACGTTATAAAATTTCTGCATAACGTCAATCATGAAAAGGGAATTAACATAGGCTACAGGCATATTACAATATCAACCTGCGGCGTTGTTCCCAAAATCTACGATTTGGCAAAGGAGCATTTGCCGATTACGCTGACAATATCGCTTCACGCGCCGAACGACGCGATACGCGATACGATAATGCCGATAAACCATAAGTATAAAATAAGCGGGCTTTTAAAGGCGTGCAGGGAATACGCGTCGGAAACCAACAGACGGCTGAGCTTTGAATATTCGCTTATTCACGGCGTAAACGACAGCGCGGAAAACGCGGAGGAGCTTGCAAAAATTCTGAAAGGACTTCACGCGCACGTAAATTTGATACCCGTGAATAAAGTCGAGGAACGGGATTTTCAAAAAGGCAGCGCAAAAGACATTCGTTTGTTTCAGGAAAAACTGACGGAACTTGGCGTAAACGCTACCGTCCGCAGGGAACTCGGCGCAGATATTTCAGCTTCCTGTGGACAACTGAGGAAAAAAGTGTTAAAATAGAAAATGAAAAGGGGTGATGTAATGCAATTCGGAGCTGTTACCGATATAGGTAAGCAAAGAAAAATCAACGAGGACAGTTATTTTGTAAATGATGACGACGTGTTTGCGTATGCGATTGTAGCAGACGGAATGGGCGGACATCAGGCAGGAGAAGTCGCGAGTATGATGGCGGTGGATATTATAAAAGACCATCTGAAAAATAACTTGTCGGCAAATCTTGATTATGTGGAAACGGGCGAGGTTATACGGCAGGCATTTATTTCGGCAAACAGTATAATCTATACATACGCCAAAAATCATTACAAAATCATGGGAATGGGTACGACTACGACGCTCTCCATGATTTACGGCGGCAAGGTAATAACCGCTCATGTCGGGGACTCGCGGTCGTATATGATAACGGATAACGGCATAAAACAAATAACAAAAGACCATTCGTATGTGCAGGAACTTGTTTCGCGGGGTGAAATCACGGAGGAACAGGCGAGAAATCACCCGAAGAAGAATTATATTACAAGAGCGATGGGCGCGGAGGACACTGTTAAGGTAGACATCATAATTAAGCCGTATAACGGAGAAAAAATTCTTCTATGCTCGGACGGGCTTTCAAATTATCTTTATGATGAAGAAATCAAGGAAAATATAAATAAAGCAAAAACACTGCAAAAGGGAGCCGAAAAGCTTGTGAAGCTCGCAAACGACAGAGGCGGCAGAGATAACATAACGGCAGTGGTGTTGGAAAGGGAGACAGACAATGAACAGTGAAAATTTAGTCGGCGTAACGCTCGGTAACAGATATGAAATACTTGAAAAAATAGGCACGGGAGGCATGGCTACCGTTTATAAAGTAAAGGATAATCTCTTAAACCGCTTTGTCGCGATTAAGGTACTGCGCGACGCGCTTGAAGGCGAGGAAAAGGTTGTTTCAAACTTCATTAAGGAAGCGCAGTCTGCGGCAAGTCTTGTCCATAACAATATTGTTTCCGTCTACGACGTAGGCGAGGAGGACGGTCTGAATTACATGGTCATGGAATATGTTGACGGTATCACGCTGAAGCAATACATAAAGGAAAAAGGTATGCTTCCGTGGCAGGAGGCGTGCGACTTTGCAATCCAGATAGGTCAGGGTATAAGCGAGGCTCATAATCAGAATATTATACACCGCGACATTAAGCCGCAGAATATAATTATGACTAAGGATAAGACGCTGAAGGTTACGGACTTCGGTATCGCGAAGGCTGTAGCGTCCGAAACGACGGTTGTCGGCGGTACGGCTTTAGGCAGCGTTCACTATATTTCGCCCGAGCAGGCAAGAGGCGGATTTACGGACGCGAGAAGCGATATATATTCTTTGGGTATCGTGCTTTACGAGATGCTTACGGGAAAAGTGCCGTTTGACGGCGATACGGCTGTGGGCGTAGCGTTAATGCACCTTGAAAAAGAACCCGTAAATGTAAAATGCGTAAATCTTGAAATGCCGTCCGACCTTGCGTATATCACAATGAAGGCAATAGCAAAGGAACAGCATAACAGGTATCAGAACATACAGGAAATGCTTGACGATTTGCACGCGGTACTTGCGGACGAACCGCTTCCGAGCAAGGAAAGCATTATGGATATTGAGGACGACTTCGCAATGCCCGGGGAAACGCGCAAAATAGATATTTCCGAGCAGGACATAGCCGAGGCGGAGGAAAGATACGAAAGTAAAAAGACCGTGGCGGTTCAGCCCGAAACAAAACCCGAAAAGAAAAAGAAAAGAACGAAAAAGTCAAAATCGCAGAAAAAAGCGGACAGAATAGCGTCCGTAATGGCGGTTTCGACCGTTGTGGTTATTATTTTAATTGCTCTTGGCACACTGTTTATAATGAATTCGCAGAAGGAAGCGATTGTTCCAGACTTTACAAACATGACGGTGGACGAGGCTATGAAGGCGGCTGAAAAAGAGGGGCTTGCAATAGCTGATGAAATCGAGTATTCTCTGTCAGACGCCGTAGAGGAAAACCGTATAATATCGCAGGACCCCGCTGCAAAATCATATGTTGCAAAGGGCTCGGCAATTAAGCTTATTGTTTCGCTCGGCTCATCAGGCGGTAATATAGCCGTTCCGAATGTCGCAAACAAGACCTCGGAAGAGGCTATTATGATGATTATGGAAGCGGGGCTTAACTACACGATAGTGGAGGAAAAGTCAACAGTAGAGCAGGGCAAGGTTATAAGACAGACGCCTATGGCAGGAACGCGCCTTAATAAGGACGATATTGTTACAATTCATATCAGTAAGGGAAATTCAGACACGCCGAACGGTGAAAATCAGGCGTCGCCCGTATCCGTCCCGAGTCTTATAGGACTAAACAAGGAGCAGGCGGAATCCTCGCTTGCCGCCAACGGACTGATTTTGGGAACAATATCGCGTAAGGCGTCGGCATCGCCCGAGGGCACCGTAATATCGCAGAGCCCGTCGCTCGGCAAGACGGCGGCTAAGGGCTCGTCGGTTACAATCGTGCTTTCGAGCGGAAACGAAGCGGGCACGCAGCCGGCAGGCGAAGAAGGCGAAAACGCTCCGCAGGCTCCCGAACAGCCTGCAAATAATCAGCCGCAGGGCGGCGGACAGTCCGAACCGCAGGGAAATAACGGCGGCGGACAAAGCTCGTCCTCAAAGACCTTTACCGTAAAAATACCCGATGCGGCAAACGATACAGTTGAGGTTGAAATTATAGCCGACGGAAGAACAATTCATAGCGCTGCCCATGCAAAGAGCGAGGGCTCGGTATCGGTGGATATTAAGTCGAACGGTTCAGCGTCCGCAAATGTACAGGCGTATATTGACGGCGCGAAGGTAAGTGACAAGGTTATTAACTTCAATTAAATATCAGAGGAACTAAAATTTAAGGCGCAGACCTATTCGGTTTGAGCCTTTTAAAATAGAAAAGCTTAGTTATTCCATAATTGTGATTTTATAAACCTTAATAACCGGCGGGAAAGAAATAGACAGTATACCGCTTTCGCCGGAAGGGGCAAAATCAATATACGCCCTGTCGGTATCGCCGTTTGTGCCGTTTACGGTTACGCTTACCGTGAGCTTGCTGTCGATATTCGCGCGGATAACAAATTGAGAAATGCTGTCGGCGTCAGCCGTGAAATCAATGCACAGCAGACATTTATCCGCTTTTTTATATTTTACCGCAATCGGTTCATTATTTTTGGGAGCGCTGTACTCAAATATTGCGTCAAGCGTGTCAAGCTTATATTTCAGGGAACTCTCAAATATTCCGCCGTTTTCGATAAAACGTTTAAAGGAATGAGAACGCATTATGTAATTCAGTATATTTATGACATTCCGCTGAAGCTGACCGCGTGTCAAAGTCCCGTTTCCGATACTTTCCATGATATTATCGTTTATTGTTTCGGCATCGGAGGTAAGCATATAAATGTCGTTCTGAGCTTCAGCCATTTCACGCAGATTTTGTCTGCCGTCGTTCTCTTTGCTGAGTGTGGGCCACCAATCTGTCATAACTATCCCTTTATATCCCCATTCATTGCGGAGGATTACGGTGTTCAAGTCATAATTGACGGCTGTAAAGCGGTCGTTAATAGGATTATACGACGTCATGATAGATGACGCGTTACCCTCTTTTACGGTTATTTCAAATGCTTTCAGGTATATCTCGCGCAAAGCTCTTTCCGAAGCGGCGGAGACGACCCTGTTTCGGCAAAACTCCTGTGAATTTGCCGCAAAATGCTTTACGGTAGCCGAATTTCCGTGAACTGCCATTCCGCGCGTAAGAGCCGCGCTTATTTTTCCCGTAAGGTACGGGTCTTCGGACATATATTCAAAATTTCTGCCGTTAAGCGGTGAGCGGTGAATATTTATACCCGGACCCAGAAGTGAGTCTATATGATGTGAGAAAAGCTCAACGCTTGCATATTCATACAGCTTTTCAGCGGCTTCAATATCCCATGTGCAGGCGATAAGCGTGCCGTTTGGCATACTTGTCGCCAAATCGCCGTTATCCATTCGTATGCCCGACGGGCCGTCAGCCACGCATATTACGGGAATACCGAAGCTTGCAAGAGCGGGCGTGATACCGCCGAAAGCTCCTGCGCAGCCCGGACGTGTCTTTGGCGAGGACATTCCTTCGCCTGTTATTATGTGCTTTAATTCTGTGTCGGAAAGCTGCGCGATAAATTCTTCGACTGTGTGCCTGCCCTTCTTTACGTCAATCAGCTTAATTCCTTTGTCGCCTGTATAAGCGATGTCTTTCGGGAGATTATCCGCAATTCTCTTTTTGTAATCGACGGTTCTTTTTGATACTTTCCTGTATGACGGGCTGAAATCGCCAGAGGGGAAGAGTATATCAAAATCGCGCTCAGGCGTGAGAGCCTCCGACAGCCTCTCCGTAACTGTGAGCTCGTCTATTACGAATGAAAGCTCCTTCTTTGCGTTTTGTACATTAGTTCCTATGTAAACATTGTATTCGCCCGCTTCAAGCACATAGCAGGATTTGTTTCCCGTGATACCGCTGTCGTCATATGAAGCCATATCGGGGATGTTAACTGATATTGAAATGTTTTGGCTTTCGTCGGGCGAAAGAGTACGCATCTTTTTGAAGGCGCATAGTTCGCGCTTGCTTTTGCCGAGACTGCCCTGCGGAGCTTCAAAATACACCTGAACAACTTCTCTGCCTTTTCTTTTTCCGATATTTGTAACAACCGCGTCAATATGTATTTTATCCGAAATTCTTGACGCGCTGATTATGCGAACATCAAATTCTGTGTATGAAAGCCCGAAGCCGAACGGGTATAAAACCTTTTCGGGAGCAAAAGTTTCAAAATATCTGTAGCCGACATATATATCCTCCTGATATATATTGCAGTCCTCATTTCCGAAGTTCTTGCAGGACGGATAATCGGCGATACTGCGCGCTATGGTATCCGTGAGCTTTCCGCAGGGGGAAGCGTCGCCCGAAAGCACATCCGCAGCGGCGCGTCCGCCCTCCTGACCGCCCTGCCAGATGTACATTACGGATTTTATATTGTATTTTTCCACCCAGTTCATATCTATTATGTTTCCGACGTTAAGTAAAACTGCCGTCTGTTCAAAATGCTTTGAAACAACGCTGAGAAGAGCCTCTTCCTCGTCCGTCAGATACCAGCTTCCTTTTTCCGCGGCGTTATCTCTGTCCTCGCCTGCGGTTCTGCCGAGAATGATTACGGCTACGTCCGATTTTGCGCGCGCTGCCTTTACGACAGCCTCATCGGGTATCATTTCCTTTTGACACCATGGTTCCTGTGCCCAGCCATTGCCGTTGTCAAACGGATTTTCCTTTAACCATTCCTTATAAATCCCGAGAAGTTCCGTATTAACCTTTATCTTGCTGTTTTCCGTTACGCCGTCAATAATATTAACCGTATATTCTGTATTTACAAGTCCTCCCGAGCCTGTTCCGCTTTTATAGTAATCAATTTGAGTTCTGCCGAAAAACGATACTGTTTTATCAGCGCCTATGGGGAGAACGTTTCCGTCATTCTTCAGTAAAACGCACCCGTCCGCCGCCATTTTTCTCGATTGCTTTGCAAGAGGCGGATAAGGCGCTTCTTTAAGCGATTTTAAATTCATAATTAAATCACAATCCCTTCCCGGAAATTTTATTACGCTATTATACTATCATAATGAAATTTCCGTGTCAACAAATAATTACAATAACTACAGATATTTGATGTACCGGGCAGAGAGGGAGGCGACAAAATATCAATATATTATATAAATATTTTTTGCTTTGAAAATTGCACAATTCAAATGCCAAGAAACTGACTTTATAAAAAGTATAACTAACAGTTGACAGAATACAATATTTGGTGTTATTATATAATCAGATATTATATGCTGATGTCAAATTAAATATAGATGATACGGTTAATATAATAGGACGCATTGGGGTTTTAGTATGAATGGAATAATAATAAAGGGTATAGGCGGCTTTTATTATGTGAAAGCCGCCGACAATAATGTATATGAATGTAAAGCGCGCGGCGTGTTCCGTAAAATGGGCGTAACGCCCATGATAGGCGACAGAGTTGCAATTGACGTGAAAAACGGCAAGGGCAGCATTACGGAGATTGAGCCGAGAACCGTCATGCTTAACCGTCCGCCCGTGGCGAATATTGACACGTTTGTGCTTGTAGCTGCCGCAAAAGACCCCGAACCAAATTTGTTTCTTATTGACAAAATGCTGATAAATGCGGAAATCAACGGTCTTGAACCGATAATCTGTATAAATAAAACCGACCTGACCGTAAGAGAGGATTTGGAAAAAATCTATGAAAACTATACGGTTATAAGCGTAAGCGCCGAAAAGCATGAAAATATTGATAAACTTAACGGGCTTATAAAAAATAAAGTATCGGCATTTTCGGGACTTAGCGGCGTGGGAAAATCGAGCCTTTTGAATTTAATCACAAATCAGGAAATGGAAACGGGCGGAATTTCCGAGAAGATAAGCCGCGGACGTCACACAACGCGTCATGTGGAGCTTCTGGAGCTTAAATCGGGCGGCTTCGCGCTTGATACGCCTGGGTTCAGCTCGCTTGAAATAGAGGGAATTAAGGCGGAGGAATTGCAGGACTATTTTCCCGAAATGGAGGAAGCGAAACATAACTGCCGTTTCAGGGGCTGCTCGCACATAAACGAGCCCGACTGTGCCGTAAAAGAACTGCTTGCATCGGGCAAACTCGCCGTATCGCGCTATGAAAGCTATAAAGAACTTTACAATTCACTAAAACAAATAAAGGAATGGGAAAAGAAATGATTTTATCACCGTCAATTTTATCCGCGGACTTCGGAATACTTGCGAGTCAGGTAAAGGAAGCCGAGGACGCGGGCGCAAAATGGCTGCATATTGATGTTATGGACGGTCATTTTGTGCCGAATATAACATTCGCCATGCCTGTTATAGCGTCGCTTCGCAAATATACGGGTATGTTTTTTGACGTGCATTTAATGATTGAAAAGCCCGAAAAATATATCGAACGCTTTATCGAAAGCGGCGCGGACGGCGTGACGTTTCACGCCGAAGCGACGGATAATATTGACGAATGTATAAATTTAATCAGAAAGCATAAAAAACAGGTTGGAATTTCAATCTGTCCCGAAACACCGCTTGACGTAATTGAGCCGTATCTTGACAAGGCGGACATGGTACTGCTTATGACCGTACACCCGGGTTACGGCGGACAGAAATACATATATGAAGTGGACAAAAAAATCAGAACGCTCCGCAAAAAAATGGGCGACGGCTTCAAAATACAGGTTGACGGCGGCGTAACGGAGGACAACATAGACCACATTTTAGAACAGGGCGCGAATGTAATTGTCGCAGGAAGCGCGGTCTTTAACGGCGACATTGCGGGCTCCGTAAAGAGGCTTACAAGATGAGGGCGGTAATAATAGGCGGCGGCTATATAGGCGATTACGCCTATATAAAGTCGAAAATCAATTGCGGGGACTATATAATCTGCGCCGACGGCGGATATGACCACGCCCTTAAACTGGGCGTTAAGCCGAATATCATAATAGGCGATTTTGACTCCATAAAAAATATTCCGACCGATACGGATATTATAAAATATCCTGTCAGAAAGGATTTTACGGACGGCGAGCTTGCCGTTCAATATGCGGTGGAGCATGGATTTTCGGATACTTTGCTTCTTGCCGTGACAGGCGACAGATTAGACCATACAATAACCGATATTCTGCTTTTGACGCAATGCGAAAACGGCTGTGTGCTTGACGATAACAACGAGATTTATCTGATTGGGGACAGGCTTGAAATATCAGGCAAAAAGGGCGATACGCTGTCAATTTTGCCGATAAACGGCGACCTGACGGGAATAACGACGGAAGGACTTGAATATCCGCTTTTTGACGAAACGCTGTATTTTGGAAAAAGCAGGGGCGTGAGCAACGTAATGACTGCGGACAAATGCGTAATTAAGGCTAAAAGCGGCATGGGTCTTGTGATAAAAATACGGGAGGAGCATTGATTTGATTTATCTTGATAACGCGGCGACAACAAAGCCGTCAAAGGCGGCGGCGGACGCTATGCTCATGACTGCCGAATGTTTCGGAAATCCGTCGTCGCTTCACGGATTGGGACTGGAAGCCGAAAAAATAATAAACAAAAGCCGCAAAACAATAGCCGGTATACTTAGCGTAAACGAAAAATGCGTTTATTTTACCTCGGGAGGCACGGAAGCTAACAATACCGCTATTTTCGGCGCAGCATATGACAGAATAAAATCGGGAAAGCATCTCATAACGACTAAAATCGAGCACCCGTCCGCGCTTGAAGCGTTTAAACGGCTCGAAAACGAAGGCTTTGAAGTGACATATCTGTCTCCTCAATCTGACGGCAGAATAAGTCTTGACGAGCTTTCGGGCGCACTCAGAGCGGACACGACACTTGTGAGCGTCATGCACGTGAACAACGAAACGGGCGTAATTCAGCCGATTGACAAAATCAAGCCGCTTATGAAAGAAAAAGCCCCGAAAGCCGTTTTGCACTGCGACTGCGTGCAGTCCTTCGGCAAAATCGACGTGAAACCGCAAAAATGGGGCATAGATATGATAAGTATAAGCGCGCATAAAATCCACGGCTTTAAGGGCGCGGGCGCACTTTACACGGCAGTTAAAATCAAACCGCTCATATACGGCGGCGAACAGCAAAACGAAGTCCGTCCGGGCACGGAAAATATCGGCGGTATCGCGGCGTTTGCGGCTGCGGCGGAAAATTGTAAAATAAACAGCCCGCATATGACGGAGCTCAGAAATAAAATGATTGCGCTTTTCTCGGATTGTCCCGATATTAAAATTAACGGCAGCGCGGAATATAATTCGGGCAGTGTATTAAACGTGTCGTTTATCGGAATTAAGGCGGAAATTCTGCTTCATGCGCTTGAAGCGCATGAAATTTATGTTTCCACGGGCTCGGCATGTTCGAGCCATAAGCCAAGCCCCAGTCATGTTCTGACGGCTATGGGGCTTAATCAAAAGGAAATAAACGGCGCAATCCGCATAAGCTTTGACGAAAGCACGACTGACGCGGAAATTGAAACAGCGGCGGAAATTATAAAAAAAGAAACGGCGGATATAAGGAGATATATGAAGTGAAAGAAGTCATTTTAGCTAAATACGGCGAGATTATTTTAAAGGGCGGCAACCGCCATAAATTTGAAAATATTTTGCTCAACAATATAAGGAACTCGCTTAAAAATACGGCGGAAACAAAAATCCGTCTGTCGCAGGCGACGGTTTACATTGATGTTTTCGACGAGGACAAAATTGAGCCTGTAATGGACAGACTGTCGAAGATTTTCGGTATTGTTACCATTACCCGCGCATGCGTCTGCGAAAAGGACATTGAGGACATAAAAGCAAAGGCAAAGGAATATTTAAAGGATGATTTAACCGAGGGTACGCGCTTCAAGGTTGAGGCGAAACGCTCGGATAAAGCGTTTCCGCTTAATTCGCCGCAGATTTGCATGGAGGTCGGCGGGTATCTTGACGACGAATTTCCCGTTATTGTGGACGTGCATAATCCCGACGCGACGGTTAAAGTCGAAATCCGCGATTTCAGCGCGTATGTTTATATTGAAGAAAAGAAAATAAACGGTCAGGGCGGTATGCCGATTGGAACAGGCTCAAAGGCGACGCTTCTGCTTTCGGGAGGAATTGACAGCCCCGTAGCGGGACATATGATTTCAAAGCGCGGCGTTGAGATTGACGCGGTGAACTTCTTCTCATTCCCTTATACGAGCGAGAGGGCAAAGGAAAAAGTAATAGAGCTTGCTTCAATTTTGGCGCGATACACGTCAAAAATAAATTTGTATATCGTGCCGTTTACTGAAATTCAGCTTCAAATACGCGACAAATGTCCCGAAGAACATATGACGCTTGTAATGCGGCGTTTTATGATGCGTATAGCGGAGCGGATTGCGCGGAAGAATAAATCAATCGCGCTTATAACGGGCGAAAGTGTCGGACAGGTTGCGAGCCAGACGCTTGCCGCGCTTGATGTTACAAATGCGGCTGTGGATATGCCTGTTTTGCAGCCGCTTATCGGCATGGACAAGCTTGAAATTATCAACCGCTCGCATGAAATCGGCACATACGAAACGTCGATTTTGCCGTACGAGGACTGCTGTACGGTGTTTACGCCTAAGCACCCGACGACAAATCCCAAACGCGAAAACATCGAAAAGAGCGAGAGACGCCTTGACGCGGAAACGCTTATTGAAAGCGCGCTCGCGGGCGTTGAAATGATTGAAGTATATCCAAAATAAAAGGAGAAATTATGAATAATATAAATGAAAAGGTTGTAAAAAAGCTTATTGAAAAAAAGCTTTTGATTTCTGCGGCGGAAAGCTGTACGGGCGGGCTTTTTACGGCGTATATAACCGATATAGCGGGTTCGTCCGAAATATTGGAGGAAAGTATCGTCACGTACTCAAACGCTGCCAAAATGCGTGAACTGGGCGTCAGGGAGGAAACGCTTGCTTCTGTCGGCGCGGTAAGCTATGACACGGCAAAGCAGATGGCTGAGGGAATACGCCGTCATACGGGCGCGGACATAGGTGTCGGAATAACGGGTATTGCAGGCCCCGGCGGCGGAACGGCTGAAAAACCCGTGGGAACGGTATTCGCGGCAGTGAGCTATAACGGAGAAACAGCCGTAAAGGAACTGCACCTTGACGGAACACGGACGCAGGTCAGGGAACAAACCTGCGAAAATGTGTTCGGTATGATAGACAGCATGATATAAACAAAAATTTTTTCCAAAAAAATTAAAAAAAACACTTGCAATTTACGAAACTATATTGTATAATGAATTTATAAACAAGAACAGATGTTCGCTAAAATGAA
The DNA here is from genome assembly GCA_964496015.1 of uncultured Lachnospiraceae bacterium. GTDB lineage: Bacteria > Bacillota > Clostridia > UBA1381 > UBA1381 > JALEPO01. The sequence goes on from CAZBXN010000008.1 coordinate 24,290, forward strand.
AAAAATAAGGAGAAAAAATTATGGCAAAAGCAGAGAAACAGTCAAAACCCGCAGTTGAAAGAAAGGTTGACGAGGAGAAGAAAAAAGCACTTGAAACAGTGTTTGAGGTTATAGAAAAAGAATACGGCACGGGCAGTATTATGAAGCTCGGCGATACGCAGACGGCAAATGTTGACGCTATACCGACGGGTTCTTTGATGCTTGATAAGGCTTTGGGAGTGGGAGGACTCCCGAGAGGAAGAATTGTTGAAATATTCGGTCCCGAATCCTCGGGTAAAACAACAGTTGCGCTTCATGTAGTCGCGGAGGCGCAGAAAATGGGCGGCGAAGCGGCGTTTATTGACGCGGAGCACGCGCTTGACCCCGTTTATGCGGGAAATTTAGGAGTTGACGTTGATAATCTTATCGTAGCGCAGCCCGACACGGGCGAACAGGCGCTTGATATAGCGGAAGCGCTTGTACGAAGCGGCGCGCTTGACGTAATTGTTATCGACTCCGTTGCCGCGCTTGTCCCGAAAGCCGAAATCGACGGCGAAATGGGTGACACTCACGTGGGACTTCTCGCAAGACTTATGTCGCAGGCTTTAAGAAAATTAACTGCCATAATCGCAAAATCGAGAACGGTCGTAATATTTATAAACCAGCTCCGCGAAAAAGTCGGCGTTATATACGGCAATCCCGAAACCACTCCGGGCGGACGCGCGCTTAAATTTTTCGCGTCCGTAAGAATTGATGTGCGCCGTCAGGAAGCAATCAAAAACGGCACGGAATTTATCGGTAACAAAACAAGGGCAAAAATTGTTAAAAATAAAGTCGCTCCGCCGTTTAAAGAGGCAGAATTTGACATTTTGTACGGTCAGGGAATATCAAAAGAAGGCAATATTCTTGACGTTGCCGTTGAAAACGGCATAATCAAGAAATCGGGCGCGTGGTTTAGCTATAACGGCGAAAAAATCGGTCAGGGACGCGACAATGTGCGCAAATATATGCAGGAAAACAAGGAATTTACAGCCGATATTGAAGCGCAGGTGCGCGAAATTCTCGGTATATCCTCCGAGCATCAGACGCGCGAGCTTGCGGACGATAAAAACACGGTTGTAGAAATAGCTGAAAATGAGAGCGAAAAACCTCTGTCATAATACTATTTTCACTAAAATTTTTGTTAAGATGTAAAAATCTATTGACTTAAAGTGTTTTTTCGGTTATTCTAATAGAGTAAACAGTTTAAATTACGAATAACAAATTTTTAATGAAAGAATTATGAAACGAGGGGGCACTTTAAATGGTTTCAAATGAAGTCACAGTTCTAAACTCAGTAGG
>CAZBXN010000009.1:0-24156 GCA_964496015.1 uncultured Lachnospiraceae bacterium
TATTAGGCGAACCGCTTCCAAGCAGTAACTCCTTCATTTTGTATCTGTTAAACCGTTCCATATAGCTTACATATTCGTCCTCCTTATTTATCAACTCATCAATCTTTGTAGTAATAAACTCTATTTCCGAACCTTTTCTGTTGCTGTCATTATCATTTACACTTATTTTTTTCATGATAATCTTGATAGGCTTATAGGATAGTCTGACGGAAAGATATAAGTATCCTATAACTAAAATCAAATATAATATGATCAAAAGAATTCCTATATACATAAAAACATTGCTGTCATGCATTATCAATTTTTTATTTAATCCTATACTATATATTAAATTAAGATTGTCGGATTTTTTATGGACAACATAATCTCTGTCATAGGAAATCATTTTTCCATTATCATAATGAATTTGTTCTATATCAACATCTAAAATGTTTTTGTCATTTTTATATATCACATTTCCTTCATTGTCAGATATGCGAATACTGCTGCCAATGTTATTACCAATATCTACGGCAAGCTTTTCTATTCTGTCTGTTCTTATTATCATCAATATATGAATTCTTGATTGTTCCGACAAAGAAGAAAATAATGTTCTTTTATATACAATTATTTTCTGGTTAAACGTATCGGATAGTTTAATTGTTTGTTCAGGATAAAACTCCTTGTTGCGAGGCCTCAATAAATAATCATTTCTCCAACTCTCATACGTATATCCCGTCATATTGCATTGTGTTTCAAAATAAATCTGAGGTGTTGTAATATTCCGTGAAGATATAATAATATCCTCATCCTCCAAATAAATGCAAATATCATCAAGAAGTCCCATACTCTCCTTTAACCGGTACAGATGATTTCTTATATTCACCTTATCCTGATTATCCAGCTCAAAGCCCTCTTGTTTTTTCTGTATTAAATCATTGATTTCTATATAGTAATCAATATAATTTACTTCATTAATCTCTCTGTCAAGTCTGCCCTGCATAAGGTTAACAATACTCTCATTGTATTTAAGTACGTTTAATTCATTGTCCTTATTGATTTTATGATAATACCATATTCCCGCAATAAGCGATGTTATCAAAAAAATCACTGATATACCTATCAGAATATAATAGTTCTTTCTTCTGTTCACATCCTGTTTCCAATTCATTTTGTTTTCTCTCCCTAAAGCAACACAGCCCGCGGCTATGTAATATATACTCAATAATACAGGCAGGTACGGTTTATTTCACCTGCCTGTATATTCAGTATCTCTTTTTATTTACCCCTCTATTCTTATCAGCATCGGCGTATATGCTTTCGCCAACGCGTTTCCTTTATATGTTTCGGTACTTATAAGGTCAGTAAAATTCTCCGCCTTTTTGCCCTTCACATAAATCTCTATCTCTCTGTCGTCATCTCTGTATGTACAAAGATTAACAATGTACTTGCCTTCATTCTGCGAATACAAATATTCACAATCCGTCAGCGGCTTTCCTGTTTCCTTGTCTATAACAGAAATATCGCTGTAATTCTCTGTTTTAACAACATTGCTTATTGTGTCTCCGATTTTTGATATACTTGCCGCATCAAGAGTTGTTCCTACAGATGCTATATCAACTATTTCTGCCTTAGACATCAATGCTGCCACCTTATCTGCATCACGGTCGTTTCCGTATTCATCCTTTGTAAGTGAATCTTTGCCAAGTATAATCACTTTTCCGCCTTTATCAGCAAATGCCCTTATTGCGTCAAAGCTCTCATTTTTAAGCGCAACAACATGCGGCACGATAAGACATTTTATATCGTTCAGGTTGTTCATTGCAGACTCCACAATAAACTGTGTTCTTTGACCATTTTCTCCGAGCTTGGAATATGCCGCATATATATAATTCATATAATCAAGAGCATACGGATAGCTCTTTTCTGCATACAGCATCCCAATATTAGCTTTCGATTCTGTTATTGAAACTACTTCTTTTGCAAGACGGTTCAGGTCAAGCGTCATTTTACCGATTGCCGCAACAGTATCCGGACGTTCAGTAAGCAAGGGATTGTGCAGATAATTTCCACTTTCGCTGCGCTGCTCTCTATCCCAGAACCATATGATGCTGCCGCCTCTGCCGTGAACAGCTCCCTGCCATAATGTAGCAATATTATATGCCAATTCTTCATCGCTGAAAGTCATTTTAGTATTATCCGGTATAATATGATCTTCGGCATTATATGTGGGCGCATTCTTTACAGATGTTTGATAATCATAGAAACAGTCCTGCGTTCTTATGTCTGACTCTGTCGATTTATAATATGACCATCCGTCACAGCCATTAATATCAATAGTAGGCGCAATATCCTCCCAACTGTTACTTGCATCTACGCGGTCAATTCTTCCAACATGTATGGTTTGCATTACCTTTGTCTGAGTAAGAACATTCGAGTCATACTGTTTTATAATATCAGAAACAAATTTATTATATTCAGGCAATACTTTGTCATTAAATTTGCACCAGTCATAAAATCTTGGTGTTGCTTCAAGACCTGTCGGCATATCAATTTTATCAAAGCTCTTATATTCTGTTCCCCATTTTTCATTCAAACTTTTAATATTACCGTATTTCTTTTTCATTTCCTCTTGAAATAACGGCAGATAATACGGTTCCATATAAGTGTAATATACCGGTTCGTTCATGAGAACAATACTGTCAAATGCAGGTTTATTTGCTAACCGCGGCATTACCGTCCTGTAATATGTATCATAATACTCTTTCATCAGCGGATGTGCAAGAATAGTCTGTGTAGAGAATTGATTCTGATTCATTGAATTAATCTCGGGATAATCCTGACGATAGTTATTGGGAACATAATGAGGCGCTGTACTAAATACGCCTGAAAGGTTGTGTTTAGCCATAAGGTCGAAATCCTTTGCCAAATTATTCACCTTATCTTCATCAATTTCCCAATAAGTGCTATTTTCGTTAATTTTTTCAAAATCTCCGTTTACTATAAGATTCTTATCTGTACCCTTTTCTCTTAAATACACATCATCAACATAGAAAGCTGAGGTTTTTTCCTCATTGAATATTAGAAAACGAATTGACGTTTCATTCGGTCCTGTGGTGTATTGATGCGCATCCTCACGCCAATCATACGTTCCTTCCATCCAGTGACGTCTGTCCATAGTCCATTTTGGATCAATAGAATACCATGTAAATTTAGCATTATCAGCTTTTGCCCATAAACCGTATTCATATGTGGTATTCGGTTTTACTTCTATATCCTGATACATATACCAATAACAATTGTCTATATGGTCATTATTCGAGCTTAATTTTAATGCATAGTCACCATCATGTTTAACAGAAGATGATACTTCATCTGTACACTTATATCCGTTTGAATAAGACGTCCAGTCCTGCACAGACATTGCCTTGCTCATAAAGTCCCAACCACCTATTTCAGGCTGAATTGCGTTAAATCCAAACTTTGAAAGTATCGGTATATCCTTTCTTGAAGGCGCCCAGTGACCTGTTCCTACAAAGAAAACCGGCTGACGTTCTAATTTACCGTCATTATCTACCGTCGCCTCAAAGTGCTTATCCACAACAGAAATATCTGATGTTACATATGTCGGAGCTGAGAGCGGCGTTTTAGTTCCATTAAGATATGACGTTAAATTAGTTTTGGTTTTCTCGTAAAGCTCCGTCAGCACTTCATCCTGATGATATACTCTGATATTATCATTCTTCTTTAGATTTTCCTCCATATAGGTTACGAAATGACCGAGAATATTATAGTTTATCTCATCATAATCAAGATTAAAGCCCTTATCCTTACACTCATTCATCAACGGAACAAGTTCCTCATACTCCGCTTTATGTTTTGCAATCACTTCTTTCGCTTTTTCTTCATCTGCGTGTATAATAGTTTTTGTTTCATAGCGTTTTTCCGTAGTCCCATCTGATATTATCATATCAACTGTTTCTTCGCCCATATTTTTATAATTAATCGCAAAATCATATCTTTCATTAACTCCAGCAGAAATCTTCACTGTTTCATCAATACCTGCTTTTTCGGATTTTAAATTGATACTGATTTCCTTATCTGAGGAATTGAACAAATCTACATAATACTCAGCAGTTTCGCCTATATAACACTCTTTTGTTCCTGAAAGCCATCCTGTATAACCTGAAACATTGTCCGCCATCAAAAACATCGGGAAATCTTTGCTGTCTTTGTATGCAGCTATTCCTTCTGTAACCATAAGACAACCCTTACGCCCTAATCCATCGTTATCATTATCATTTACAATAAGACAAAACAGTGCCGCATCATGCTTTCCATCATCAAAATAATCTGTCCACGGAATGGCTACCTCATATATTGAGGTTGTTCCATTCCGCTTAAATCCATATTTCAAATTGTCATATGAATTTGTAAATTTTGTATTATCCTCCGGATTGTAACTAAACGCATAATACTCTCCGTAAGTGTCATTCGTTCCGCATAACGTAAACTGTATGCCATCACCAGTCCAATATTGCCCTTCCATTACAGGATAATGCACATTGTCCTCTACCTCTACCGCAAAATAGAAATTATCGTCATCATATGCGTATCTGATATCTGCGTCAATCGTCACATCGCCCTGATATACTGTTTTTTGAGTGATTTTCATTGGTTCAACTCCGCTCCAATCACTCAAATCGCCATCAATCTGTATGCTGTTCCTATGAGATACCGCAATCAACGGCCTGTCTTCGCCATTCTGAGTATTCGATGGAATATTTGCCGCCGTATCCTCAAACGATGCATTTTTGATTAGATTTGTATGTGTTGAATCCCCGTCTTCATAGTAATATAAATCATCAATCCATATTCCTTCCGTCTTTGTATCAAGAATAATACTTAAAAGCGCTACACTGGCGTCTGTTGTATGGGTATAATTGAATTCAAATTCTCTCCATCCGGCAGTGCCGCCGCTTGGCAGCAAGCTTGAACGTGTTCCCCAATCCATCATCGTAGCTACGTTAAACGCATTCTTTGCCTTAACCTTAAATCCATAATGATAAGAGGCTCCCTTCTTAACGCTAACCGGATAAGTCGCGCGGAGATAGACGTTATGCGCCTGAGGAGTATTATTGTACAGCTTCATTGAATTATTACCGCTTGCATGTTCGGTACTGTCAATGTATCCGCCGCCGTCCACATATGCTTTATCAATCTGCCAGCCCGGCACGGAGGAATAATCGGATAAAAACTCCGATTCGTCCGCATATACTGTCGGCAGACAGCCAAAGAATATAGCAAGCATACATATAAATGCTGTCAGACGCTTTGTACTTTTTTTATCCATTCTTTAACCTCCTATTTTCACTGACGGCTGATTTCCTTTGCAGGCAAAAGCGGTTTAATATTTTCAAAGCTGTCAAACAGGAATGATTTAACCGTACATTTATCTAAATCAATATTGTTGTCAATATCAAACTCAATTTCTGATTTTGCCGTACCGGCAACTCCTGTCTGTACCGAATTTGTAAACAAATTCTTCAAGCATCCGTTTTCATATACAGCAACAATATGAGTTACACTCTCATTCGGTTCCTCGCCATAATATAATACCGACGCAGACATTTTGTTACCACTTATATGATTAACCGTTTCACCATTAGTGTTTAAGAATTTAGTCACACTATCTCCCTGTATGCTTAAGAGCATCGGTTCATTCGGCTGTACAGTAAAGCTTCCGCCTACCTTCTCTTTTGAAAGCAAATCAACAGTCTCCGCCGCATTGTATTCTGACGGCACATTCAATGTTACCTCCACAGGTACTGTGCCATGATTGCATATATTTATAACGTGCTTTCTTCCATATGACGCCTCAGCCCATTCTACTTCTCCATTCTTAACTGTAAGCGTTACATCTTTCATAGTTAATTGGTTAAGCATATCGTCAAGTTTAGTATTTACCGCGCCGTTCGTATCTTCAACTCTTGAACTGCTTGTAGCTTTCAATTCAGCCGTTTCACTTGCGCTTAACACACTATTTAAAAGTGCTGTATCATGAGCTTTACCGTTTTCGGTAAGCCATTCTTTGTTATTGGCTTTTAGCATCAACACCTTGCCGCCTCCATCAATGAAGCGCTTAATCTGATTTAATGTCTCTGCTTTCATATAATTACTGCATGGCACAATCAAAAGCTCCAAGCCTTCAGTTGTATTTAACAGTTCAGGCTGTTCCTCTGTTACAAAGAATGCCTTTTCACCGCTGGTTAGAACCTTTGAATATGCTTTATATGTTGCCTCAAGAGCATACGGAATCTGACTCATTGAATTATCTGAATATAGAATTCCTACTCTTGGTTTTGCCTGCTGAATCGCTGTAATTTCTCCGGACAATCTGTTAAGGTCAAGCGCGATTTTACCAATCTCTGCAATATAATCTGCACGGCGGGTTAGATTTGTATTATAATAACCCGTACCCTTCTTTGTCCAATCGCTTTTATCCCACATCCAAAGTGCGCTCGCTCCTCTGCCGTGGATTGCTCCCTGCCATAAATCCGCCATATTCATTTTAAATTCTTCTTCACTGCGAACTTGTTCGGTTTCTCCTTCTATTGCATCTCTTAAAATATGGTCTTCCGAATTTATAACCGGAGCATTTTTGACTGATGTCAGATAGTCATACCACATTGTTTTTGCCAAAAGTGTATCTTGGTCAGAACCATAATATGCTATTGCATCGCAGCCGTTTATATCAAGGAATTGCGATAGTTTTTCGTGATTCATTCCATATTCTACACGATTATTACTTGTTCCATATGCTCCAAATGGCGTCATCTGTTTTACATTCAGCAACAAACTGCTATCTATTGATTTAACTGCGTCCGCCATTGTTTTATGGTACTGAATCATAATTGATTCGTTAAATTCACGATAATCATTATAACTGGTAACTTTTCCGCTGTCGTCACTTTTTCTTTCTCCCGAAGGCATTTCAAGCTGTGAAAAATCACTGTATGCCGTACCATATGCTGCATTCACATCATTTATGGAATTATTATATTTATCTCTTATATATTGCTGATAAATCGGCTTATAGTAAGTCGGTCTTTGATTTGCAGCAAATAAAGGCTCGTTTGATAAACATATACTTCCAAGCGATTTATAATCCTTTATTTCCGGTACAACCGCATTTATCGCGGCAGTCAATGTTTCTAAAACTAAAGGATGTGTAGGATTAAACGGCATAAATGTCCAATCCCATCCTTCCTTGCTTCCGTTTGCTGTTTCATCATATTCGTAAACAAATTCCGGGAAATTGTGCATAGCCAACAGGAATACCACTCTTACATCATTTTTCTCCGCTCTTTCAAAAACATTTTTGATTTGCGCCACAGTATCCTTATTAACTGTAAATTTATCATTGTTTATAGTTGAAAATCCGCTGTTCTGAATAAGGTTTGCACCGCTTCCATTTTTCTTCACATATGCATTCTTGTACATAAGTTTCTCGGCATCATTACGCGAATCTATAATAAATGTCATTTCCGTTTGATTTGCACCTGTTGTTACAGTATGGGATACAGATTGCCACTCTGCAACTTCTCCGTTACTTGCATAAACCGATTTTTGCGCCCACTGCGCTCCATCCGCCTTAATTAGTATTGCCGATGCATTGTTACACTTGAAATCCATACCAAATGTATAAGTTGTATTGGGTTCTACAGGAACTGTCTGCTTTACATCAAGCTCGCCTTTACCCGCACTGTCTATTTGCAATGCCGCACCACTTTCCGCCGCTGCGTTCATTGTATATGTGTATGGGTTTTCGTTATCTGAATTTATATAATCTATTTCCCATTCTTTTGCCGGACAGGGACGCTTTAGGATATCTGATGCACTAACTTCATAATGAATATAGTTTACACCTAAATCCTTATACTGTTCTATATCATTTGTACTCCAATGAGCATAACCAACATAAAACACCGGCTTCTCACTGCCATCATCCATTTTTGAAATAAAGCTCTTGCCATCTACCTTCGGTTTAGATGTTACTGTACGATTAACCTTTAGAGGAGTTTCTGTTCCTGCAATATATGCTTCCAGCTTTGCTTTTGCTTCATCGAGAAGCTCCGATGCCTTTTGCGTATTAAATGCATATGCTTCCGATTCGCCATTGCTCAAATACGTGTTTATCATTCCGTTTATCTGTACAGCCGTTGCATATTTTACACGCTGATAATCCGTTACAATACCTTTTTCCTTGCATATATCAAGCAGCGTCTTAACTTCTGCAATTTTACCGGCAAGGTTTAGTCCGTAATCATTTATAGAAATCTCTGCTGTTGCTTTTTCTTGCTCACGCTCAGACTTCACTTCGATTACAAGTTTTTGCGGAACTGTCTGCTTATTCACGCCAAATACAAACTCAAATATTCCTTGTGTACTTCTTGTTTCTCCTATTGTTATTAAATTATCCTGATTGCCTTTTTCATAAACTATATACGTTATAATATCAGCTCTTGCTCCGCTATAGCTTCCGTTTACCGTAATCTCATCACTATTCATCGAAAATCCGTTGAATATAATTCCCCCTGCATTAGTAATCACAGGGTTATTTTCAGTTTTTTTAGCGCCGTCTGCATAAACTCCAGTACCAAGTCCGCACATTATTACCAAAGAAAGGAGCATCGCAATTATTTTTGTTATTCTTTGTTTTTTCATTTTTACCGCCTCCTATTCTCTGTTATTATTCAACAAGCGTTTTTGCCGGTTCTAACGGGTTCATACCTCCTACCGAATCCCATAAATATGCAATAACTTTTTCCCCTGCATTTACCTGAACTGTCTGTGTAAGAGTCGTCTTCGTTCCTGTCATTCCCATATCAGTCGGATTTTCGTCTTTTGCATGACGCGGCATATATGTACCGTTATATACCGCAACTATAAGCTGTGCCGTAGCTCCATCCTCTGCCGAGTAGTTGCTTACGTCAACCGTTACCGTCTTTGTACCGTCTCCGTTATCCGTAATTTTATATTCTCCTACCTCTATTGCAGGAGGTTCAAATCCACCGTTTCTGACATATTCTATACCTTCAGCATCTGTTATGCTAAGGTTATCAATATAAAAATCATTATACGTCGAATCAATCGTCTGTGTCCAGCCAAATCGGAATAATGGCTGACCTGCACTTTGAACCGAGGATTTAAAGGTTAATTTCTTCCAGCCGTCCCCTGCCTCCTCCTCTGTTGCATCAACAGTATCCGGATCAAGTATTATCTTATCCCAATAATGAACCGAATGAGGCGCTTTTGCGGTATTCTCACCTAAATGAACATAGAATGACGCTATTGTTCCTTTGTAATAAAAGCTTACTGTATATTCCTTATCCTGTTCCAAACCGAAATCAGTCAGCGGAGCAGTCAGTCTTTCTCCATCAACACAACCCGTAAAATGTACAGACCAGTTACCTTCATACTTTTCATCTGAGGAGTAAGATAAACGCGAATTTTCTTCTATGTTATTAAATTCCTTTATTACATTACTCTTTCTTGTAAGCTCCTCCATCTCCTCAAAGCTATTATTTTTTATGTACTCTTTTCCTGTATTGTCAGTTATACTAAGCTGATCTATATAAAAATCATTATTCACATTACCGTCTGTCCAGCCAAACCGGAATAACGGCTGGTCTTCTTTTTGAACCGTTGCTGTCAGCGTTAGTTTTTTCCAGCCGTTCCCTGCATTTTCCTCCGTTATCTTGGCGGTCTCAGGGGCATCGACTATATTGCCTGACCAGTAATGAACAACATAATCTACATTTTTATTATTTTCTCCCAAATTCAGGTAGAACGAGTTTATCTTTCCCTTATAATAAAGGCTGACCGTATATTCCTTACCGCTTTCAAGTCCAAATTCTTTTATTGGCGCTGTAAGATGCTGTCCGTCAACACACCCTGTAAAATGCACAGACCAATCGCCGTCATATGCTTCCTTTGCCGAGTAAGCTACCAACGGGTTTTCTGTTTTATTTTTGAATTCTTTTATCACATTGCTTTTTCTTGTAGGCGCAGGAGAACCTGATGGTCCTGGTTCTTCTCCGTTATCCTCAAAACCTCCATTTGTAATAAGCTCTTTTTGTGTATCATGCTCTTTTATGCTAAGGTTATCTATGTAAAATCTTTTGCCGGGAGTCTGTATCTGGAATATACTTTCAAGACTACCTGTTTCATTACCTGTAAGCGCCCACGGCACAGTAGTAGAAACCTTATACCATCCATTATCTACGGCTTCTATTTTTTGATATGTATAATTTTCGCTTGCCCATAAATCTTTACAGTTTTCTATCGCCATAACATTTCCATTCGGATTATCCCAGTTCTTGCCCAACTGTAGTCTGAACACTCCCATATCCGTAACCGGGTCTGCATACATATAAAATTCTATATCATATGTTTTGTCTTTGACCATACCAATCTTTGTCGGATCACAGAACATGCCTCCCTCTTGCGGAACAACTCTTAATGATTGTTCTCCTTTATATGCAATTTTTGATGAATATGAAAGCATAGGTGAAGTTTCTTTAAACTCTTTTATATACGGAGGTGTTGACGGAGGGTCATCATCCTTGGGAACATCAGGTTTTTCCGTCACAACAGGAGGATTTTCTCCGCCTTCTTCAAAACTTCCGTTTGTAATAAGTTCAGTTTGCGTCTCATGCTCTTTTATACTGATATTGTCCAGATAGAAGCCCGTTCCTGCCGACTGTATCTGGAAAATTTCTACAGTAGTATCAAAAGTCAGCTCCCATGGCACAGTGCTTTCAAATTTGTACCAACCGTTTTTCTCCGTCTGTGTTATTTTGTGATATGTATAATTATAGTCTGCCCATAAATCCTGACACTTGTCTATAGCTATAATGTTTCCATTCGGATTATCCCAATTCTCGCCAAGCTCAAATCTAAATGTTCCCATGTTATCAACAGGATTTGCATACATATAAAATACGATATCATATGTTTTACCCTTTTCCATTCCTATTGCACCCGCCTGACAAAATTTGCCTCCGTTCTCCGGTGTTACTTTCAGCGAACGGCTTCCTTCATATGCAACATCTTCTGAATATGACAGCATTGACGATGTTGTATTTAATTCTTTGATAGTCTGCTCCGCCGCAGATACTATATTCATTGTATAAAGTGTAAATAACATTGTCATTACCACTATTATTGACAAAATCTTTTTATTTGTTTCCTTCATTGTATAACACTCCTTTTTATAATCTTTTTACTTATAAACTACAATCTGTGATACTGCCGATGTTGCGAGACAAAGCCCCAGATAATCTCCCGGTTCAATACTGCTAAAGCTCTCAACATTCACATTTCTTCCGTCAAAAACCAACACCGGCTGAGAAGGGTCTGCCTTAAAGCAGAGTTCTTCTTCTGTATCAATAATAATATTTCCGCTTACTGCGTCAGTTTTTACCGCAAAGCCCCGCACAAGACTTGAACTGCCATCTCTGTCACTGTCGCTCGGCAGATACCTTGTCTGTTCAGCATCTGCGTCAAGAACAAGCTCATAATTGTCTATCTTTCCTGTGGCATCAAAATGTACTCTGATTAAATCTCCATCGTCTAAAGAGTCAAACATTCCCTGTCTGCCGATAAACGTTACACCTGCATACTCCTTTGAGGCTACCTTAATATAATCTGATACTTCATCGTCATCATCTACGGTAACACCCTTTTCTTTAATCATATAGAAGCTGCCTTCGACCTCTTGAATATCAGTAATACTTCTCTTGTTTACAACTAAATCCAACATATAATACTCATCCCGGTTATAGCCGATAAATTCATATGCCCTATTAGCCCAAAAAGCAGATGTTCCTGTGCTAACACGATAATTAGATTTGTCCGCGTTCGGGTCATCCGGAATAATGAACACAATAGTCTCTGACGTCATATAATAGTGATTAGCAAAAGTGTTACCATTCCAGCGATAAGTGTATGTCTGCTTTCCTGTCGTGTTAAGTCTTTTCGGGTCAAGATTTTTATGATATTTTACCGGTGTTTCCAAAACATTTATCTGTTTGTCCTTGTCAAAATTTATTCCTACCAGTCCCGGAATGCTTGCTAATATCTCATCATTGTTTATGAGTGTATTCTCTTTTACTCTTTTTCCGTTCCACCTGACTTTATCTGCAAATTCATAGTTCTGCCACGAACCGTCTGAAAGAAAAATCTTTATTCCTATTTCATCCGGTTTATCATCTTCCCAAATCCTTGTAACATATCCGTATGTCAAATTATCTGACGGAAGGAAGCTTGCAGAAATAATTTTACCATTTGCATTCAGTCTGAAAGTATATGAAACACCCGAATCCATCTTTTGTGCTGCTGTCTCATTATTTTTCAGCGCATTCTGATATAATTCGGAAAGCTCATACTCAGTTCCGTCTATTGTAACATCTTCACTGCCGCATGAACTTACCTTGCCCGCAAAGGCATTTGTTTGGGCCTCTATCTTTACTTTTCCTGTTTCCGTGCGGTAGACGCTCAGAACATCGCCTATTGCTATATCCGCCAGACTGACCGTTTCACCATTTTTATAAATTGATACATCCTCAGTATTCAAGTCACTTAAATCAAGCTTTTGAATTACTCCGTCAAACTTATATTCATTTTGTATTATCTGCGTACTGCTTGATACTGATGCAACAATCATTGTTTCTGCATATATCAAATTAACAAAATCATATTCTCCGCTTTTATTTTCTATAAGAGAAATTTTTGTTCCCTCACGCGTAAAGTCGCTTGGCTTACAATCGGAATATGCTACTCCGTTAAGCATAAACGCAGCATCAGCCGAAATGTTGACTTTTTTTGTTCTGCTGCTATTTTCATCTTGATAATATTGAATTGTACGGCAGTCCTCGGAAACACTTTCTATTAAATCCGCATCTATTACAAGCTCATTGCTTGAGATATCTACAACATATAAAATTCTATCCTCGTCAGATTTATCACGCTGTATATACGCTTCCACTCTATGTCCTAATAATTCAGCGGCATTTGATGTGCCTGCGTCGTATGCATTACCATCAATTGCAACCCAACCTTTTCCTGTTCCCGTCGTACTGTAAAGAGATGTATCACTGTTTGCCGTAATTACTCCTTTGACACAATAAATATCACGGTAATATTCCAAAACAGACCATGTACTTGACGTGTCCAGCGTATTGCCATAAGCGCTCATCTCAATTTTAGGATGCTCCGCCTCAATAAGATTTTTAAGCAGTTTTACCATCTGGGCATATGTAACATCACCCTTTAGTTCTAAACCTTTTAGTAAGTCCTCGCGATACGCAATATTGTAATATCCCTGCGGATAACCGTCTTCTATGGCAACAGCATCATAACCAAGTACACGCACGGCCATTGCTACTGCTTCATCTGCTCCTAATATCTGACCTTCTTTTATGTCATTAGCAGACACTATCAACCCCAAGCCTTCTGCTTTTTTCAGCGTTTCTTTATCATACGATAATCCTGCTCCTTCATCCGAAATAATATTAAGCAAATAATTAGTGAAGGCCGCTTTACTGACTGCATCGTTAACATTTATACTGTCATAGTTCAAACCGCTGACGATATCAAGCTCCTGCAAAAGCAGAAAATCGCTATTTTGTTTGTCAGTCATATCACTGTCGGCGCTTACCGTAACAGCAGATAAAATAAATACTGCAGAAATAATCAAACACAATACTTTTCTCAAAATCCTATTCCTCCCTTCTCAGTAATTAAAGCAATCCGTAAATCATCTTTGCGGCTTCTGCTCTCGTGCAGGTATTTCTCGGCTGAAAGCTTCCATCGTCCATACCGTTAATAACACCGCTTTCATAAAGATGCTTTACTGAATCTGCGGCATACTCCGCTATCATACTTTCATCTGTAAATTCTGAAAACTCACGTTTTAATTCAAACGTCTTACCCATATGTTCAGCCGCTCTGTCTATCATTACCGCTGCATCCTGTCTTGTGATTTTAAGATGAACTCCAAACATATCCCGAGAAATTCCGCTTATAATCTCTGTCTTTTGCGCCGCTCCGACATAAGAATAAAACCAGTCATTTTCAAATACATCAAGGAAGGAACAAGTTGCATTTTCATCAGTAATACCAATAGCCGATACTATCATTTTAACAAATTCCTCTCTTGTAACCTCATCGTTAGGTCTAAAATGACCATCTCCGTCTCCGGACACTATGCCCCTTGACGCAAGAGCCTCAACCGCTTCTTTTGCCCATGATGCCTGATCTAAATCGGAAAAGCCTTTTTGCGTTTCCTGACTGTCATCTGTTTTTTCCGAATTTCCGTTACTGATCTGCGGTGATTGCACTCCTACAAACCCCATTCCTTTACTTCCTGAATTACTACTTCCTCCGGAGCTTCCGGAACCGCCGCCTGACGAGCCGCCTCCCTGATTACTCTTTATATTTAAGGCATCAGTAATTGCATCAACAAGCATTTGTGAATTCTGCGCCGGTTTTAACGAAAGCTGTTTGACAAGCGCACGCTTCTGCTCATCTGTTGCATTTTTAGTAAATTGGTAAACATCTGAATTTTGCGAAATCTCCAGCATTTCTGCATATTTACTACATTCTGATGCAATAGCAGCAGCATTTGAATTATTTATATAATATAGCGACATAAACATATTAAAATCCTTTTGGAATTCAACTCTATTTGTATACAGCAAATTCTTTTTAACACAGCCTAATAGCCAATTCTCTATAGCAGCAGTCTTGATTGCTGAATATTTTTTATCATTAAAGCTAAAGTCAAAATCATCTATCGCTTTTTTGATACGATTGTCATCACCACTGTTTATTTCTGTTATAAGGATTTCCCCGTTATCGTCTATACTCAAATATTTTATAGGTGTATCCAGGATATCTCCTGCGGAATTCTTTATTCTCAGTACATAATTACCGCTATTTTCAAGCGAAAATTGAATATTGAAACTCCCCTCTGTATCGGCTGTTGTTTCTCCTATAAAATATAGGTTTTTACCTCCAAAAGTATCTCCGTTATTACCTGTACCCTCACACACTGTATATGTAATAATACCATCTTTATAGTCTGTAGAACCTTCAAAGGTTACCACTTGTCCTTTTATCATACAACTTTGCTCTGTAACTTTTGCATACGCAGGCACCATAAATACCAGAATAACCGCAAAGCAACAAGCAATTTGACAAAAAATCTTTTTACTTTTCATTTTCTATCCTCCATAGTTTTCAACTAACCCTTTATACCGCTCATAGTAAAGCCGTTCATAATTTTCTTTTGGAAAATGACAAAGACTATTGCCGGCGGGATAATTGAAAATGTTATTGCAAGCAATAACGTATTGATCCCGATTGATGTATTTCCCTGCATAGAATAAATTTTAACCATTATGGTTTGCACATCTAAATCTTTTAATACCATATAGGGCCAGAAGAAATCACCCCATGCACTGCTGAAAGACATTATCGCAGTTGTTGCAATAATCGGCTTTGACAATGGTACCACAACATGTATAAATGCGCCAAAATCTCCGCAGCCATCTAATTTTGCAGCTTCAAGCAAAGAACCCGGAAGGCTGTCAAAAAAGCTCTTGTACAAAATTACAAAATACGCATTTGCTCCTGCCATAAGCCACATGGGCCAATTAGTATTAAGCAAGTTTATACCGATAATAGGAAACTTAATAATATTCTTATATACAGGCGCCATACAAACCGTGGTTGGCAGCATATATGTAGCCAAAACTATCGCAAATACAATGGCTCCGCCTTTTACTCTCATCTTTGACAACGAATATCCCATAAAGCCGTTAATGACAATGCTGAATAGTATGCTTCCCGCACAAAGTTTAATTGTATTCCAATAAAGTCCCGTAAAATCATATTTACCGAATAATTCGGGAATGGCTTCAAAATGAAAGCTTTTCGGCCATAATGTTGGGGGTACGCTATAAAATTCGTCAAGACTTTTCAGCGATGATACAAGCACCCACGCAACTGGCAATATACATATAACTGCCACAAGAATAAGCAGAGCTATTATAGTCCAATATATAATTTTATTGGAGGTTTTCTTATAATCAACATTACTGATTAAACCATTTCTTTCCATAATTTCACTCTACCTCCTTATCTCTGTTTCTTTTCGCTGGTCATCTTAAAATAAACTATAGAAAAACCGCAGAGAATAACCGCTATAATCATTCCAAGCGCTGTTGAGCGTCCAACCTGCATATATGAAAATGCATAATTATACGCTGTAAGCATTATTGAAGTTGACGCATTATTCGGTCCTCCGCCCGTCATTGCAAGAGGTTCTTGGAATACTTTAAATACTCCCATTATCTGCAATAGCAACAACATTCTGAGCATCCCTGACACATGCGGAAAAGTCACATATCGAATTTTTCCAAAGAAACCCGCGCCATCAATTTCCGCCGCTTCGTACAGCGAATGGTCAATGGACTGTAATGATGCAAGATATACAAGCGTTGTTGAACCAAATGCCGCCCATGTCATTGTAAAAACAATCAATGGAATAGTCATAGACGGATTTTGAAGCCATTGAAGCGGCTCTATACCAATCTTGCTAAACAGCATATTCAAAAAACCGTTTGCGTCCGGCTGAAAAAGAATTTTCCACATAATAGATGTAACGATTCCCGGAATGATACACGGAAAATATGTTGCAAATCTGAAAAACGTCTTGCCTCTTACCACCTCATTAAGCATTGTTGCTATAATCAGCGGTGTAAAACCTCCGATTAAAACCGACCAAAAACAATACATTGCCGAATTTAAAACTGATTTCAAAAACAATGAATCCGTAATAACATCCTTATAATTCTGCAATCCTACAAACTTTACTGCTTCAAAACCCTGTGTTTCAAAAAAAGACATATATGCGCCTGTAATAATTGGCTGAATAACAAACACAATAAAACATATACAGCCGGGCAGCATTAGAAGCCACCCGGTAATATTGCGTTTTACTTTTTCGGACATAATCGGACTGCATGCTTTAAGATTTCTTACAGTTGAAATGTCTGATTTCATTTTTCTCCCCTCCGACTAATTATTTTTATCAAGAAAGTCTTTTTGGAAATTATCATTGACTTTCTTCACAAGAGCCGGAATATCTGTGTCTTTATTAGTAAGAACCTCCTGCAGCATAGGTGAAAGCACTCCGTAAAGCTGCTGTGCGTCAACAGGTTCCTCTGCCTTTAGTATCAGACTGTCAGAATATGCCGTATTCCAGATTTTCTTATCAACATTGATATATTCAGACTTTGCTTCTTGAATTTGCTCCATACGGTCTGCATGCTTAAATATTGAAAATTCTTCTTCTGCTACAGCAAGATTCTTTTCATTATCAAGCTTATACTGTTCTTTCTTGCTCGATACTGCATCCTCGTCTAATGTCAATCCATCGCCTCTTACATCGAGCCATTTGAATATTGCATCTATCTGCTCAGGAGTTGTATCCGGTGAAATCATCCAAATGTCTCCGCCTATCAGCGAACATGCTCCGCCATCTCCTGCCGGAACAGGCGCGTTTGAAATATTGTCTTTGCTCATTCCGTATGCTGAAATCATACCGTTTGCCCAATCGCCTGCAGCATACATACTTGCTGTTTGATTTGTAGCAAAAAGCTGATATTCGTCATTTCTTGACAAGAGAACATTTTCGGGCAGAACATCATATTTCCATTTTAAATCACTTATGTACTGCATTAAATTAACCATTTCAGTACTGTCAAAGGTTGCTGTCCATTTTCCGTCAATCTGCTCCATAAAATCAACACCAAATGACCATGCCATACTCATAAGCATCCAACCGCCCTGATTATCAACCGTTGGGAATGAAAATCCTGCCTTGCCTGTCTTCTCCTTGATAGTTATAGCGGTATTTTTCAATTCTTCAAAATTTGTAGGATAAATCGGTCGTCCATTCTCATCAACAAGTCCTGCCTGTTTAAATAGCTCTACATTATACAACATTCCGACAATATATGCACTATACGGAATACCGTAATATTTGCCGTCCACTGTTACCAAATCTAAAATAGAATCCTTTAAAGCCGTATCATAGCCTAACTCCTTAAATTTTTCAGAGAGGTCTGCCGCATACCCTGCCTTAACAATTTTTGGCACTTCCGTGAACGGAACTCTGTATAAATTCGGAATTTGTCCGCTTGCCGCTGCCGGCAAAAATGTATCGGGCGTGTATTCAAAATTGTCCGGAACAATTGTAATATCCGGATGCTTTTCATTCATTGTTGCCAGATATTTCTCATGCAAAGCGTATCCCTCCGGCCAATCATCTTTGTTCGGCCAAAATCCAATTTTCACACTTACCTTTCCATCCCCCTCATTGTCTCGCGGACTGCATGCCGTACCTAAGCCCGCAAACATTGCCGCCGCTAAAACTACTGAAATCACCTTTTTTAATTTCATTTTCTTCGCTTCCTTTCTTTATTATTTTTGCGAATTTTTTATAAATAAATTATACTATATATGCCTTATTTGTTATATAGTCAGTTTTCCTTATCCTTTGTCAGTTTTCCATAAAACCGCGTTAAACCGTCGTTTTATTAACTTCTGTTAAAAATAGGAATATACTAAAAAAATATATATTTTTTTAGTTTTCAGTATGTTTTATTACTTGGTATAATAATTAATAATACCGCTTTATATAATTACTTTATAATTACATAATTGTACATTACAAAAAATCTTATGTCAAGTTATAATTACAATGTTAATTACATAATTATAATTTGAGAGGTGTTTGCTATGGGAAAATTAGTAATTAAGTCAGATGTTGACGCAATGAAATCAATAAACCGCACAATACGCATAAAGCCGGAATGCTTTGATAAACTAATGGAACTTGCTGAAAAGCACAATATTTCTTTTAATAAAGTAGTGTGTCAGTGCCTTGATTATGCACTGGAAAATTTAGAGGAATAAAAACTTGTATATAAAAAATCAAAATGCAGTCCAAATTGAACTGCATTTTTTCTTATTCATCAGTTTCGACTATTATAAATAAAAAAAGCAGCAAGCTGCTTTTTTGTCATATCTATCATTTCACCATATTCTCTAATGGGCATAAATACCTCTGAATGACTTTCATTATTTCATCTTGTCTTGTTTCACCAATACCTTTTATCGCGCTTATTTCGGCTTTTAGAGCCTCCATATCGACACAGGGCTGTTCCACGCTTTCCTTCTCCATATTGTAGAACTCTTGAATAAGTGATTCTAATGCTTCACGGTTCATTCCTTTAATTTTGAGATATAATGCCCTGTCAAGAAACTCAGCCATTAATCCTGCCCTCCAAAGCAATATTTTTAGTTGCACTGATTGTATCATATTTTTATATTTTTGTAAGGCATACAAAGTTTTATACTTTTAATCGTGCTGTGGTAAACTAAAATTAGACACGAGGGGGTAGATATTATGCATTATGTATGCTACAATAAATACAATCATTTCCCTAATGCGAACAGGAGGTTTACCAATGAAATATACGAAGGAGCAAAGACTTAATATAGGCAAACAAATTTATGAAAATGAACTTACTAAATATGAAGCTGCGGAACAGTATAACATAGGCATAAACAGCGCCAGAGAGTATATGCGATTGTACAGAGATACAAATAATCTTCCGCCTAAAAATACATCACCATACGGGGTGAAATTAGAAAAAACTTTTACTCAGGTATCTAAAGAAAATTTGTCTGATTATGAATCTATGACAAAAGAAGAACTAATAAAAGAACTGATTAAATCGAAAGTTAATGAAGCAAGACTAAAAAAAGGGTACACAGTGGAAGGAGTTGGTGCAGAAAAAGTATTCATACCTTTAGACAGCAAGAATATGAAATAATCCTTGAATTGTCAGGCAGTTTCCCCATAAAATGTTTATGTGAGGTAATGGATATACCTCGAAGCAGTTTCTACAACTGGAAAAAGAATTTATCTGATCCTTCGGACAGAACAAAAGCTCTCATAAATAATATCATACTGTTTCAAGAATATCATTGCAAATATCCGTCACATGGATACAGATGGCTTAATGCTAAAATACGTTTAGATACAGGACTCATATTATCTAATCCTTATGCTCATAAATGCTGTAAAATAGCGGGAATTAAAAGTAAATCGAAACATTATCAATACAAAAAACCGGGAGAGCCTTTAAAGGTATATCCAAATTTGTTAATGTCTGAAATTAACATAAATGCTCCGCTGCAATGCATTGTAAGCGATATGACCGCTTTTAGAGTTAACGGTATCTATTATGAACTGACTCTGTATATGGATATTTGGAATAACGAAATATTAAGCTACTCTCTTTCATCAAAGCGCGGTGATCGTATGACGTACATAAACGGTTTAAATGATTTGATAGCTTTGAAACAGCAGTATCCAAACTATGAAACAATATTACACACAGATCAAGGCACTGTCTACGCTTCAAAGAAATATAACGAATTACTCCCGATGTATGGTATAACAAGATCTATGTCAAGAGCAGGAACTCCAACTGACAATGCTGCAATGGAAGCTATTAACAGTTGGATTAAGGCAGAGATATTTACGGATTTCCATATTGCAGGCAAAAACGTAAAAGAAGAAATAGACGCATATATCAAATTCTTCAATGAAGAAAGACCGGCATATTCTCTGAGTTATATGACACCTAAACAGTACAAAGAGTTGTATTACAATAATGCAGTTTAATAGAAAATTACCCCACTGTCCAACTATATAACGGATGTTGTCCAAAATTAAATACCGGTGCCTAACTTTTTAATTTTCGTGTCCAATTTTTGTTGACAAGTGCAATTTTTGTTGACAAGTGCAAAGGGGGTCTAAAATTGTCTTAGGGGGTCTAAATCCCCTCAAGGGGGGTCTGGCAACTTTAGCCTACTCGAGATTTTGCCTTAAAGTAGGCTAAACTTTATATCAGAAAACACGAAAACGGCTTGAAATCAAGCCGTTTTCATTGTATCAAGATTAACCTTGACTTGTGGTTGCACAGACTGGACTCGAACCATATTCCCCTCCTTTATCCATGCCGGCATTAAGGGCATTTCTGCCAGCAGAAAGGCAGGGAATAGTTCAGTCAGCTTATTAATATGTATCCGTGTAAGCTTTATAGTTTTTGGATATGGCGATTTTAACATACGCCTGCAATAATCAAAATTCTGTTTACTTCTGCCTCCCATATAGCGACTGCACCAAAGGATTCAACTATCGCCCGCACAGGAAGACAGGTTCGTCCGTTTTGTATAATAGGAGCGGCATCAAGAGTAATTTCTTCTGTTTTAATACTTCCGTCAATAGGATTTTTTGTTTTCCTTGTCATCTTATTATCACCGACCGTAAGAATTACGGTAACGGTATCATCACTTATAGTTGTTTGTTTTTTTGTATCATCCCACTCTACGTTTTTTTCAAGAGTTTCCATAAGCGCTCTTATCGGAACCATTACTCTGTCATTTATAACAATTGGTTTTTGATCGGGAAATACCATTTTATAATTTCCGTCAATATTAATTTCTATATCCCCGTCATTTGTGAAAACCGGCTCCTCAACTTTAATTGCCGCATCGGACGTGTCAACGCCAAGCACTTTAAATCCGTAATCAAACATTTTTATTGTGTCGGTAAAACGGGACTCGTTTGAATCAGACGGCAGGGTAACAGTTATAATTCTCTTTCCGTCAATTTCCGCCGTACCGCACATACAATATCCCGATGCGTCTGTCATACCATTTTTTAAACCGTCCGCACCCTTATAATAATAGTCCGTAAACAGCTTGTTCAAATTATAATATGTATTTCCGTGAAATTCAACTGACGCGCATTTTGTCCTCTCAAGAATTTCAGGGTAGTCCTGTATCATATGCCTCGCCATAACCGCAATCTCCGCTGAAGACATCATATTTTCCTCATTATCGGTATCAGGATTTGTACACACGCCGGTACCGTTATGAAATATGGATTTTATGCCAATCTCTTTTGCTTTGTCATTCATACACTTAACAAAGTCATTCTCATTGCCGCACAGCAGCTCCGCGCACGCCGTAACACAGGCGGCTGCCGAGTCGATAACAATCATATCTATCATTTCATCAACGGTGTATTCTTCATCATATTCCAAATTAACCATCATTTTATAGGTTTCATCTCTTGATAAATTATATACGTTTTTACTTATCGGCACGATGGTATCAAGGTTTATTTCTCCGTTTTTTACCGCGTCAAGCAAAACGTACACCGACATCATTTTAGCGATTGATGCGACAGGTTTTAGCGTGTCAGCGTCAAGCGCAAAAAGTTCCTTGCCGCTGTCAAAATCCATAATATACGCGCTTTTTGAGGTAAGCGTTTGAGCAAGTTTCTCCTCTGCGCTATACATATCTATATATGCCGCGCTTTCTGTTTCCTCCCAGCGGAATTTGCCTGTATTTGCAAATTCGTCTACAGATATACACATTTTACCTCTTATATTGTATATATCCTTTGGCTCGTATTGTTCCGTTCCATTATCAATAATGACTTTTATATTGCTTGCGTTGTTTATTGAATATGCCTTTTGGTTATTTTTGTCTCTGTAATTGTCAAGAGATACAGGCATTACAGCCTTGCTTTCATTATATTTTAAAGTAAGAATTTCGTTTTCATCATTATAACCCACGTCAAAACCGTAATTTTCCAAATCCTCCGCAATTATAACGGCATGTGGTGAAATGCCGTTATACGCCATAGTGGGAATTTCTTTACCGTTTATAAAGGTTCGCATATTGGTATAATATATGCTGTCATATTTATCAACAGCCATAGAAAATCCATAATCCAGCAGTTTTGCGGTATCTGTAAACCGTGCTCCGGTGGAAGAAGAAGCCATAGTCACGGAAATCATTCTGCGTCCGTTTCTGACAGCTGTTCCGCAGAAGCAGTAGCCTGCCGCAGGAGTCGTTCCCGTTTTCAGACCGTCAGCACCGGAATAATAATATGTGTCAAGAAGATGGTTTGTTGTATTATAATTATTTCCGTGGAAAGCTACGGATTTTTTTGCGCTCCTTGTAAGAATATCGGGATAATCATGTATAATATTTCGTGCAAGGGACGCCATTGCAATAGGAGAAACTTTATTATCAGCAATACCGCAGCTGTCATAATAATATGTGTCAATACCCATGTCTGCGGCTTTTTTATTCATTCGTTCCACAAATGCCGCTTCGCTTCCGCCTACAAGCTCTGCAAGTGCAATTGCCGCTCCGCTTGCGGAGTATGTTACAACGACGCCTATCATTTCATCTACGGTATATGTTGTATTGTAATATAGCGGTAAAACACTCTGATAAACTGAATTGCGTGATTTATTGTATACATTTTCGCTTATCGGTACAACCGTGTCAAGGCTTATTTCACCGTTTGCAATAGCTTCATATACACAGTAAATATTCATTATTTTTGTCATACTCGCCGGAACTCTCGGAATATTTCCGTTGTATTCGTAAAGCACTTCGCCGGTATTATAATCCATAACACACGCTCCGGACGAAGAAATAGTATTATTTCCTATATATGCCGCATTTGATGTGCTTATAAAAAACAATTGAAAAGCCATTATAGCGCATAGCAATATCGAAATGTTTCTTTTCATACTTATACCCCCTTCAATTTCAATTATTATATACACAGTATAGCATATTTCTTTTTTGGTTTACAAGAATTAGAACTATATTTCCAAATACTCCCCCTCCTTTGTCCGTGCTGGCATTAAGGGCATTTCTGCCGGCAAAAAATCGGGGAATTGTTCTGTCAGCTTATCAATATGTATTCGTGTAAACTTAATCAACTTCGGATATTGTAAGTTGATAGCTACATTTTGATATAAAGCTTGCTGATACGGCAAGCATATAATATGAGGTGTAACGTCAGCTTCCACTGCCTGTAATAATGCTTTTGCTACTCGTGTGATATTCATATCCATAGCAGTTATATATGCCTTCCCTCCACTGACCGCATCAAAGCAATTAAGATTATTGGGTACATTATTTATATCACCGAACTTA